>NZ_JAHKQC010000043.1:0-130995 GCF_018860845.1 Pseudoalteromonas sp. C2R02
TCCGGCTCATATGTGTTATAAAGCACTTACACCAAACTTATTAGCGGCTTATCTGTGCTTAGAACATTTAAACATTCATTACTACCTTTAATCAAATACTCGCTTAACGTCGTATCTTTTGACAAGAAACCGTCACGATCACTTTCTTGCGCTAACCAACCAGAGTCATGTATTTGTAAAAGCCAATTACTAGTTATTTGATTGCTTGCCCAAAACTCTAATAAATCACCTTCATCGAGACACCTAAAACCAATTGGCTGATGAAAACATACTTCAATCCGCAAATTAGAGTCAGCCACAACTACTACTTTAAAATAGTCTAAATCGTAATTGACTGATTCAATATAGGTTTGATTACCACTATAACTTGTGAACTCAATAATTGAGGCTTTCATCAAAACTTCCGTGCTTTATAACGCCTAATTAACAGGCAAAAAATAGTTGGCTAAAATAAGTGAACGTAGTGAACAAAAAGCCAACTGTTTTTTGTCCTTGTTTAATTACTTGTTAGCACGTTCTATTTTAAATGTTCCCTCAGCAAAAGTATTACTTAACGATAAGCGATTCGATATTGCTTGGACTTTGTATTTATACTCGAAATCTTTATTTAACAATGAACTAGCGTCTACCCACGGGAAGCTAATATAATAATAACCATCCTTCGACTTTTCGGCAGCCATAGGGAGTGAATGAAATACACCCAAGGGATCTTTACTAACTGCTATAAAATAAAAGCCATACGACGAAAATATAGCTTTATTGTACTTACTATCTTCATGGTCAAGCTTAAAAGTAATAATGCCAGCATCACCGCACGGACTACTTTCGGTACCTCTAGATACATTAACTAGTTTTATTTTTAAATTATCAAGGTCTGCAAAATAATTTTTTTGTGGATTAGGCCAAAAAGTCTCACCTAAAGTTGTTGGTTCACAAGCTTTAGAACCTGCACTGAAAACAATCAAAAGAAATAATAATACAAGTTTCAAATTTACCACCTTGAGTGCTAACGCCCCACTAAGAGGCAAAAAATAGTTGGTTAAAATAAGCGACGCAGGAGCAAAACCAACTGTTTTTTGTCCTACTTGAGTGGCTTGTTAGGTGAAGTTTATTTGTAACCACAAACCTTCAAAACAACTACTGAAATTCAATATACCATTCGCCACTTTATAAACACAACTGCTAGATTTTGAGCCACAGCACCCAACAATTAAATAGCTAATTCGCGAGGGCGTTTTGTTTTAAGGTTTTGCCCGAAGACTATATTAGCGTAAGTGACGTAGTCTTTGGCGAAACACTCTGAATACACGTTTATAAAAGAAAACTCAAAAGTGGAATTGGCAAATGCTTTAAACAATAAAAATAAAAGTGGCGATTCCACCTAACAGCTTAATAGACCGATTTATTCCGTGTTTAAACACGGACTTTTTCCGTCTATCATGATTTATAATAAATCTAGAATACCTTTATTAGCTAATAACATCAAAGGCTTTGACCACTTCTTTGTTTTTTACCTTGCGCGAAAGACGGATTTTTTCCGTCTATCAAAGACATATTTATAAAAACAACTACACTGTATATATAAACAGCTGAATTTAATGGGTCTTTATTATGTATAAATCAGTTTTCTTAAATAATATTTATGAAGTTATGCTGACTCGTAGGTACGCAAAACGAACTATTGAAGCATATATATATTGGATCAAGAGGTATATAATTTATAATGATAAACAGCATCCATCAGACATGGGAAACCGAGAAGTTGAGTTTTTCCTATCATATTTATCAAATACCGAAAACGTTGCCCCAGGAACTCAGAGCATAGCCTTAAATGCATTAGCTTTTTTATATAAAGAATTATTAAAAAAACCTCTATCTTTGAAACTCAATTTTAAAAAATCAGCACGTCAGCCTAAATTACCAATTGTATTAACAAAACCTGAAACGGCACTATTGCTACAATCAATCGCATCTCCTTATTGGCTAATTGCAAATTTATTATATGGTAGTGGTTTAAGATTAATGGAAGCCGTGAGATTACGTATCCAAGATATTGATCTTGATTACATGTCTGTATTAGTTTGGCAGGGAAAAGGCGGTAAAAATCGAAGAGTAACTTTAGCTGAAGAAATTGTTGGGCCCATTAAACTACAAATTGATGTTTGTAAGCAATATTTTGAATTAGATAAAAACAATCCTGATTATCAAGGTGTTTGGTTACCTTTTGCTCTCAGTAAAAAGTACCCGATGGCAGAAAAAGAGTTTGGCTGGCATTATCTTTTCCCTTCATCTCGATTAAGTACTGATCCCTATAACAATGTTATTCGTCGACATCATATTGACGAAACAGCATTACAAAAATCAGTCAAAAAAGCAGCAAAATCAGCTAATATTGATAAGAATGTCACCTGTCACACTTTACGACATTCATTTGCAACGCATTTATTACAACGAGGCGCTGATATTCGCACTGTGCAAGAGCAACTGGGGCATACAGATATCCGCACTACTCAAATTTATACCCATGTAATACAAGCGGGTGCCAATGGTGTCCGCAGCCCATTATCTGATTTATAGCAGGAGCTATTTATGGGAATAAGACCAAGAGTTCATTTTCTTGATAAGGATAACATCCTTAAAAAAATACCCTATAGTAAATTTGATCGACTATTAAATGGTGATAAAAAAATATGTTACCCTCAATTTGCTTTGCAACGAGTAAAATGCGCAGTGTCATATATAGAAATGCAAAACCGCCAACCAATCAACATTGTTCATTGTGATTATATGATAATCCCTTTCAATAATTCTGGTAACTTAGATATTAATGAATATCAGCATGGTAAAATGTTAATGTTTCAAGCTACAGGGATATTACTGAGTTTAGATAATATAGTGAAATTGCAAGACGTTAAAGCGCAAAGGGAATTCAACAATGCGTTCACTTGGCAAGCAAGTCAAGAGCAAATAAAAGCGATTGTAGATCAAATTTTTTACTCATAAAAAACAAAAAACCGAGCCTAAGCTCGGTTTTCATTAAACTAATTTGTTTTAAAACAAAACTTAGTCTTTGTAAGTATCCACTGCAGGACAAGAACAAATTAGGTTACGGTCGCCGTATACGTCATCGATACGGTTAACTGTTGGCCAGAATTTATTAGCAGCCGCTGCTGGTACTGGAAATACTGCTTCAGCGATTGAGTATGGACGCTCCCATGTATCTGTAATGTCAGCAAGTGTATGTGGTGCATTGTGTAATGGGTTGTTATCTGCTGCCCACTCACCTGAACCTACTTTAGTCACTTCGTTACGGATAGATACCATAGCTTCAATGAAACGGTCTAGTTCAACTTTAGACTCTGATTCAGTTGGCTCAATCATGAAAGTACCCGCTACTGGGAAAGACATAGTTGGCGCGTGGAAACCGTAATCCATTAAACGTTTAGCCATATCAACTTCTGTTACACCTGTTTCAGCTTTGATTGGGCGTAAATCGATAATACATTCGTGAGCAACACGTCCGTTAGCACCAGAATATAAAATTGGGTAATGTTGACCAAGTTTATGCGCTAGGTAGTTAGCGTTAGTGATTGCATATTTAGTTGAATCAGTTACGCCTTTTTTACCTAATAAAGCAACGTATAGGTAAGAGATACATAAAATACCTGCGCTACCGTAAGGTGCTGCTGAAACTGCGCCATTACCAGCTGTTTCTTCATTTACATTAATTAATGCATGATCTGGTAAGAAAGGTGCAAGGTGTGCTTTAACACCGATTGGACCCATACCTGGACCACCGCCACCGTGTGGGATAGCAAAAGTTTTATGTAAGTTAAGGTGAGAAACGTCAGCACCAATGTGACCTGGTGATGTTAAGCCAACCTGTGCATTCATGTTTGCGCCATCAAGGTAAACTTGACCGCCATTGTCATGAACGATGTTACAGATTTCTGCAATTGTTGTTTCATATACACCGTGCGTAGACGGGTAAGTGATCATGATACACGATAAGTTATCAGCCATTTCAGTTGCTTTGGCACGTAAATCGTCCATATCAACGTTACCTTGCTTATCACAATCTACTACTACTACTTTCATACCAACCATTTGCGCTGACGCTGGGTTAGTACCGTGTGCAGAAGATGGGATCAAACAAATGTTACGATGTGAATCACCGCGGCTCTCATGGTATTTATGAATCGCGATAAGACCAGCGTATTCACCTTGTGCACCTGAGTTTGGCTGCATTGAGATATTATCGTAACCTGTTAGTTCTACTAACCAGTCACCTAATTCGTCGATCATTTTTTTGTAACCAACAGCTTGGTCTACTGGTGCAAACGGGTGCATGTTTGCAAATTCAGGCCAAGATACTGGGATCATTTGCGCTGTTGCATTCAATTTCATCGTACAAGAACCTAATGAAATCATTGAATGGTTTAGTGCTAAATCTTTGTTTTCTAGCTTTTTGATGTAGCGTAACATTTCTGTTTCGCTGTGGTACGAGTTAAATACTGGGTGCGTTAAGAACTCAGAACTACGTACTAATTCAGCTGGGATAGATGTGCTACCGTTTGCAACAATTTGTGCGTCAAGTGCCGCTACGTCTAAGCCATGACCTTCACCTAATAAGATATTAAATAAAGTATTGATGTCGTCACGTGTTGTTGTTTCATCTAATGAAATTGCAACTCGACCATCTACGTCTGTACGAAGGTTAGCGTTGTTTGCTAATGCACGTGCTACTACTTCGTCTTTGTTAGACACTGCGAAAGTTAGCGTATCGAAGAAAGTATTGTTTACTGGTGCTAAACCTTTAGACGCAGTACCTGCAGCTAATATATCAGCTAAACGGTGAATACGGTTAGCAATTACTTTTAGGCCATCTGGACCGTGGTAAACTGCGTAAAATGCAGCCATATTTGCTAATAATACCTGAGCTGTACAGATATTTGAGTTCGCTTTTTCACGACGGATATGTTGCTCACGTGTTTGCATTGCCATACGAAGTGCTGCGTTACCGCGAGTATCTTTAGATACACCAATAATACGACCTGGTAATGAACGCTTATGCTTATCACTTGTAGTGAAAAAAGCAGCATGAGGACCACCGTAACCCATTGGCACACCAAAACGCTGAGTTGAACCAATTACAGCATCGGCACCCAGTTCACCTGGTGATTTTAACATTACTAAGCTCATGATATCGGCAGCTACTGCAACAACACCTTTTTTAGCTTGTAAGTCTTTAATTAAACCAGCGATATCTGTGATTTCACCTGTTGCACCTGGGTACTGTAATAAAGCACCAAATACGTCGTGATTTACAGCATCTGCAGCTGGTGCAATAACAACGTCAAAACCGAACATGTCAGCACGTTGTTTTACTAAATCGATAGTTTGTGGATATACGTCATCAGCGATGAAGAATAAGTTTGATTTTTTATTTTTAGATACGCGCTTAGCTAAAGCCATTGCTTCTGCTGCTGCTGTACCTTCATCTAATAATGATGCTGATGCTAAATCTAGACCAGTTAAATCAATACACATTTGTTGATAGTTTAATAATGACTCTAAACGACCTTGTGCGATTTCTGGTTGGTATGGCGTGTACGCTGTGTACCAGCCTGGATTTTCTAACACGTTACGTAAAATTACGTTAGGTGTTAGCGTACCAAAGTAGCCTAAACCAATATAAGTGTCGTTAACTTTGTTTAAGTTAGCAACGGCTTTTAAATCTGCTAATGCTTGTACTTCAGATTTGCTTTCTTCAATTGCAGGAAGATCAGCTAAACGAATATCCGCAGGTACGATTTCATTGATTAATGCGTCAACCGATTCAGCACCCATGTCGTTTAACATTGCTTGTGTTTGTGCTGCGTCAGGGCCGATATGGCGGCGAATAAAGTCTTGCTTTTGCTCTAACTGCTCAAGAGAGTTGGCGTTTGACATTAGTCCAGATTCCTATGATACAAATAAAATAATTCATACTAGTTAAAAAGTAATATTTAAAACTAGCTAATAAATGGTTTAATTTAAGTTTTTTAAATAAACCATTTTAAAGTTTAAATACCAATTATATTAAGGGGTTAACACTTTTCGCTTGTGTATATTAATATAATGGGTATGTGTTTTTACTGCAAAACAACAAAAACATAAAAGCCTCTATAAATAGAGGCTTTTTATCAACGATAGAGGTTAGTCTTCGTCGATTGTATTTTGGTAACCTTCAGCGTCTAGAAGATTAGCAAGCTCTGACTCGTCAGATGCTTTAACACGGAATAACCAACCGTCACCGTATGCGTCAGAGTTTACTTGCTCTGGTGCATCTTCAAGTTCTTCGTTGATTGCAACAACTTCACCTGAAATTGGTGCATAAATGTCAGAAGCCGCTTTTACAGACTCAGCTACTGCACAATCTTCACCAGCGTCAACTTCGTCACCAACATCTGGTAAATCAACAAATACCATGTCGCCAAGAAGTTCTTGTGCGTGCTCACTGATACCTACAGTGTAAGTACCGTCGCCTTCGTTACGAACCCATTCGTGAGACGTTGCATATTTTAATTCGCTAGGGATATTGCTCATTTTTATGTTCCTTAGTTCTTTATTTAGGCTATTAGCCCATAATTCATTAAATTATTGATTTGCCGTTACGTACAAAGCTAGGCTTAACTACTTTAACATCAACTAATTTTTTACGCATTTCTACTTGTGCAGTTTCGCCAACTGTTTTTGGTACACGTGCAAGTGCAACGCTAAAACCTAAAGTTGGAGAGAAAGTACCAGATGTGATAACGCCTTCGCCGCCATCAACAACTACTTTACTACCTGCGCGTAAAACGCCTTTAGCTTCTAATACTAAACCAACAAGTTTATCGACACCTTCAGCTTTTTGTTTAACAAGTGCTTCACGGCCAATGAAGTTACGATCTTCTGGTTCCCAAGCAATTGTCCAACCCATATTAGCAGCAAGTGGTGATACAGTTTCATCCATATCTAAACCGTAAAGGTTCATACCTGCTTCTAAACGTAACGTATCACGTGCGCCTAAACCAGCTGGTGCAACGCCCGCGTCTAAAAGTTTCTGCCATAAATCAGCTGCGTCATCGTTATGAACAACAATTTCGTAGCCTGCTTCACCAGTGTAACCCGTTGTAGCGATAAATAATTCGCCAGCTTGAACACCAAAGAATGGCTTCATGCCTTCAACAGCTGCAACTTGTTCTGCATTTAAGATAGTAGCAGTTTTTGCTTTAGCATTAGGACCTTGCACTGCAATCATGGCAAATTCTGGACGTTCTGCAACTTCAACAGCAAAATCTTTTGCAACTTCACCGATCCATGCTAAATCTTTAACACGTGTTGCTGAGTTTACAACTAAACGATATTCAGTTTCTGAGAAGAAATAAATAATAAGGTCATCAATTACGCCGCCGTCATGGTTAAGCATACCTGTGTATAGTGCTTTACCAGGTACAGTTAACTTAGCAACATCGTTTGCTACTAATGTACGAAGGAATGATTGTGCGTCAGCGCCTTTAACATCAACAATTGTCATATGAGATACGTCGAACATACCTGCATCTTGACGAACAGCATGATGCTCTTCAATTTGAGAGCCATAGTTGATTGGCATTTCCCAACCGTGGAAATCAACCATTTTTGCGTTTGATTCTAAATGTTTTGCGTGTAGAACTGTTTTACTTGTCATAATATTCCTGCACTTTATTTAATATCCGGGTAATAAAAACCAAACGGACTGTGGCCTCTTAACGAGGGGAATAACATGGGCCGCGATTATACATAAGATATGCATAAGGGGCACATTTATTTAACTATTTATGAAACCTAATTTTGTAAATTCTTGCTGCCAATTGGCTAATTCTGTTGGGCTTGCTAATAATTCGTAACTATTTCGTTCATTTGCATGTACAGCAGTTACAAATACTCGGCCACTTTGTGCACCAAAACGTTGTTGAGAGTCAGATAAACGTATGCCAGGTGTAAATTTAAATTGCTCAACTAACATATCAAATGCATCATCTCCGCTCACAAGCATAACCGCTAAATCGGAACGATTAATAATATCGATATCGTACATATCTTCAAAAGGCGATAACCACGCATTGAACAATGCAGGTTGTGTTGTATTTACGATAATGCGGTAAGCTGACTCTGAAAAGTAATACACATCAAGTTGTACTTCAAAATCTGTATTTTTTGGTCTTAGGGTACTTTGTATACCCATGCCTGGTGCTGTTAATTTAACAACATCAGAATCTAAAATATGACGTAAGAAAGGCAAAGCTGCACTACCACCAATATCCAACACTTGTTTTTGTGGATGAAAGGTGAAGTTATTCGCATTTTCAATTTGAGTATCAGAATCTAATACGTGATTCGCAAACATCGTTGTATTTAAGATCATTACAGTGCCTTTAATGCTATTTTAGAATATTTAAAAATTATATTGCTGCTTTAATGCAACAACAAATTGTAATTTTAAATATATTGATAAATAATACTTATATTATTCGGTCGATAAATAGAAAATACTAATGAAGAATATCCCAACAGATGCTTTACGTGCATTAGTTACTGTTGTTGAAGTAGGTGGTTTTGCCAAAGCAGGTGAATTATTATGTTTATCTCAACCAGCTGTGAGTTTGCAAATAAAACGCCTTGAAGATTTACTTGGAAAAAAACTGTTTAAAAAACAAGGACAAAGACAAGTATTAAATCATCAAGGTGAGATGCTACTGCCGCTTGCTAAGCAAGTACTGCAAATGAATGATGCTATTTTACAAAAATTCAGCTCTGAATTACTAACAGGTAAAGTACGTTTAGGTATTCCAAGTGAATTTGCTGCCAGTATTTTACCTTCTATTATTGGTGAATTTGTTTCCTTATATCCCGACGTCTCTTTGGAAATAAAATCCGAATTAAGCAAACAATTGATGCATATTAGTAACCGAGAGCAATTTGATTTAGTGCTAACCTGTAACGAACAGCTAGATCATTCTGATAATCCAATCTTTATGGAAGATGAATTAGTGTGGGTGGGTGATTTAAATGTATCATCAGACGATGTTATTTCATTAGTTGTTGCCCCAGAAGGCTGTTTATATCGTAAACGTGCAATCAATGCGCTAGATAATGCAGGCATAAAATGGCGTATTGTTTATACCAATGCCGATTTAGCCGGTTTAACAGCTGCATTAAAAGGTAATTTAGGCATAACAATTTTAACCAAACAAACCGTGCCTGCAGAATTAAATCATTCAAGAAGCACTAGTGTGTTGCCTGCTTTAGGAAAAATAGGTATTAGTTTAATAAAAAGAAATCAGCACGAAGATCAAGCCGTTGATAAATTAGCAGAGTTCATTACGTTGAGATTGAAATAAAATTATATAATCACGCGCAAATTTCAATTTAATTTGCGCGGATAAATCCCCGCCTACACGCATAATTCACCGTCAAATTACAAATATATGCAATTCCAACATGGATAATCACCAATATTTTTAACTAGTCCAGCTCGTAATGGATTAGCGACTATATATCGAGCTTGTTTTATCAAATCTCGTTCATCACGAATGCAATGTTCAAAATAATCTTCTTGCCAAATATTATTAATATGATTTTTATGTTTTTTAATCTCTCTTGCGCTGCGACCTTTTAAATATTGCACCGTTTTACATAAAGGTAATTCATTTTGTAATTGAAATAACCAATGAATATGATCTGGCATTAAAACAAAACAGATGGTTTTAGACAACAGTTCTTTATCTAATTGTTCAATATTTTTTATTATGATTTGGGCGATATCAATTGAATTGAAAATTGGTTTTCGTTGATTTGATACAGTTGTGACACAGTAATAATGAAAAGGAGTTGATGTGCGATATTTTCTTAAATTTTGTGATTTATTCATAACCTATCCTTGGTTTTTATAATTAAGGATAGGTTTTATTTTTATAATATCTAATTTTTGTGCGGGTTATCGGTAATTACTGATACATTACTCTGTCCCTATAGCTTGCGCGGATGAATCCCCGCCTACAACATAACTCTAAATTCTGATTTAAACCTACGCAGATAAATCCCCGTATAATAAAGTAACATCAAGTCTAAATAAAAACACAACGTAGACGGGACTTCAGTCGCGTTTTTATTAACACGTAAATACGCTTAAACCCTGCGCGGAGAATCCCCGCCTACAGAGATTTACTTGCCCAACGCACTTTTACCAAATATTTGTTTTAATGGCCCTAGGTTATCAACTAGATTTAATCCAATACCACGGATCAGTTTTTTAACTGGGTTTTGCCCTTCAAACAACTCTTTTAGTCCTTGCATCATGGCGATATGTACTTGTGCATCTGATTTACGGGCACGTTCGTACTCTCGTAATACTTTATGAGGAGCAAATTCAGGCTTTTGAGCTCTTACACTGATAACTTCATCTTGTGAGTCCTCACTTAATAAATCTATCATCAATGCCGCATCTTTTAAGCCCAAATTCATACCTAAGCCCGCTAAAGGGTGAATGGTATGTGCTGCATCACCCATTAATACAATACGGTTATCTAACCACTTTTTACTATAACGCATGGTTAAAGGAAACGCTGCTCGCTCACTGACTATTTCGCATAATCCACATTGACCATCAAAATGTGCCATCAAGGTTTTATTAAACTCTTCATCACTTAATGCTTGTAGCTGTTTTGCATGCTCAGGTGAAGTAGACCACACTATTGAATGGGTGTTTTTTTCTGCTAATGGTAAAAAAGCTAATGGGCCATCAGGCAAAAATACTTGTCTTGCAACATTATCGTGGGGTAACTGAGTTTTAATCGTCGCTACGATTGCATGATGATCGTAATCCCAAAAAGTAATTGGCATTTTAAATGTTTGACGAATATTTGAATTAGCGCCATCACAGGCCACCAGCAATTTAGCAATGATTGGTTGACCATTTTCTAATGTTAAAAATACATCATTATCAGATTGATGTATTTCCTTATAGCGGGTATTAAACATCAAAGTCGCGCTAGCTTGATTATTTAACTGAGCAATAAGAGATTGGCGGATGACATCATTCTCTACAATATGACCTAAATGTTCAGTATCAAAATCTGCAGCTGTAAATGAAATTCTGCCAAAAGAGTCTTGATCTCTGACATCCATTTTTTGATAACTTTGAGCCCGGGTGGTTATAATATCTTGCCATACTTCTAGTTTTTCAAATAAAGCTTGGCTCGCTAAACTCAGCGCACTGACTCTTAAACCAAACTCTTCGCCCACTTCGATTTCACCTGATGCAGAATCTAATACAACGACTTCAACCCCTGATTTAGCTAAACCTAAAGCCAGAGTTAATCCAATACAACCTGCGCCGACAATGCATACTTTTGTTTGCATCATGATACTTTTTCCTCAACATTATCTGATGGTAAGCGAACTTTTACTTTACCCATAAGTTGTTTTGCTAATGGTTGTTTTAAATCTGAGCATAAATCCATAATAACAAGCCCGATACTGCGAGTAAGTGCTAGCATACGAGACGGATTTGAAAATAAACGCACTAAACCGTCAGTTAACATTAATACCTTATCTAAATCTTTTTTGCGCTCTAACTCAAATGCACGTAGTACTTCAAAACAGCCTATATCTTGATTATTTTTATGAGCTTGCTCTATTTTAGTAACCAAAGTTTGTATATCACGTAAGCCTAAATTAAAGCCCTGTCCAGCTATTGGATGCACCAAATGTGCAGCGTTGCCTATTACAGCAACACGATGCTGCACTATGCGTTCTGCACGTCCTAATGCTAATGAATAACATGCTCTCATACCCACTTGGCTAAACCTACCAGCACTAAAACCAAAAGCTGTTTGCAATTGAGATATAAACTCTCTTTCAGTTAGTTCTAATGCGTTTTGCGCTTTTTCAGGACTCTGACACCAGACTAATGAATAACGATTTTGGCTCATAGGCAATAGAGCCATTGGACCAAATTGTGTAAATCGCTCAAAAGCCTGATTATTATGCCCACCAGCCACTTCAATATTAGCAATCAATGCTGATTGCTCATAAGCTTGTTTTTTAAAGTCTATATGTAATAAATCACGACTCACCGATTGCCCGCCATCAGCCACGACAACCAATGCAGATGACAATTTGATGCCAGACTTAAGCTCTATCAATGCTAAGTCTTGTGTAAAGCGATGTGCCATAACCTGATCAGGACAAAATACGGTAATATTTTCGGCCTCATCAAGCAGCTTATGTAATGCATGACCAAAAGGTTTAACTTCAGCCACATAACCTAACGCATCAAGTTGATATTCTTTTGCAGTAATTGTGGCTTTACCAAAATGGCCTTTATCAGTTACGTGAACTGTTTTAATAGCTTCACAATAACTGAAACTTTCATGAAATAAATTAAACTTTTTGAGATATTGTGCTGATTGCTCAGCAATTGCGATGCTGCGGTCATCAAAACTTGGCTGATTTTTTTGTGTGGCCTCAAAAGCTTCAACAACTGCGATATTAAGTTGCGGGCATGATTTGGCTAAACACAAAGCCTGTGTTGCGCCAACTAAACCACCGCCTACAATCACAACATCAAAATGATGTGTGTTTTTTGATAAGTATTGCACTGTTACTCCTGCCACTAAGCCATTAAACTTTCGATTTCGGCGATAGTTTTAGGTAAAGACTGGGTTAAATTTTCATGACCATCATGGGTTATCAAAATATTGTCTTCAATACGCACACCTATGCCTTTGAATTGCGCTGGTGCTTTAGCGTCTTGCGCAACATAAATGCCAGGCTCAACGGTTAATACCATGCCTGGCTCAAAAACACGTTCTTTTTCGTCTTGTTTATAATCGCCAACATCATGCACATCTAATCCTAACCAGTGCCCTAAACCATGCATATAAAATGCTTTATAAGCTTCATTTTTAATAAGCTCATCAAGCTCACCTTCAAGTAAACCTAAATCTATCATGCCCTGAGTCAGCACTTCAGTTGCAGCAACAGATGCTTGTTTTAAGGTAAAGCCAGGCTTGTAAAATGACATAGCAGCAATTTGTGCGTCTAATACCAGTTGATAAAGCTGTTTTTGTGGCGCACTAAACTTACCATTTACTGGGAAAGTACGTGTAATATCGGCTGCATAGCCTTCAAGTTCACAACCTGAATCAATTAAAACTAAATCGCCATCAACTAATGTGCCTGAATTTTCTGTGTAATGTAAAATATTGGCATTATCACCAGAACCAACAATCGTACCGTATGCCGGATAGCGTGCACCATTCATTGCGTAGTGGTGATGAAGTTCTGCTTCTAATTGAAATTCAAACGCACCTGATTTTGAAAATTGCATTGCTCTTATATGTGCTTGCACACTTATCACAGCAGCTTTACGCATTAATTCAACTTCGTTTTCTGATTTAAATAAACGCATTTCGTGTACTAAATTACGTATATCTTTAATCACTGCAGGGGCTTTATAACCTTTTTTAGGACCCCCTCTTAAGGTATTAAGCAACTGCCAAATTTTTTCATCAAATTCAGTATAGGTACCTTGTCCGTAATAAAGCGTTGAGTGACCATTCACTAAAGTCAGTAACGTATCTTTTAGCTCAGATAATGGGAATGTTTGATCGAATAAAAAATCTGATTGCGCACGCTCAGGACCTACGCGTCTGCCACACCAAATTTCAGCGATTTTATCTTTATTACGACAAAATAATGTTGATTGATTTTTGGCACTTGGAGATAACACTAAAACAGCTTCAGGCTCTAAAAAACCAGTTAAATATAAAAAATCACTGTCTTGACGAAATGGGAATTCAGTATCTCTGCTACGTGTTAATTCAACGCCAGCAGGAATAATAGCGATTGAATTGGCATCCATTTTTTGTAATAAGTTATCTCGACGATTTTTAAATTCTGTTATGTTCATTGTTATTCCAAAAGTCTAGTGTGCTACAGGCAAAAATTTCCCAAAATAAAAAGACCACTAAGTGGTCTTAATAAAGAGTCTAAGCAGTAATATTAATGCAATGTTTTACTTTGAGGTGCCGCACTTTGTTGTTTTTTACCCAATTCTGCAAAACATAATAATGTTGAGATGCGCGCATATTCTATGATTTCGTATAAAGCTTGTGCATCATCTTCAGTTTCATCAAAGTGTGTATCTAATTTACTGATCTCAGTAAAGTCAGTGATCACTTCTTTTACATCTGGTGATAATTTACCGTAATTTTTTTGTTTTAAACCAAAACCTAATAAAAAACCAGATACCCAAGCAACTAACGCATTAGCTTGATCCGCTTGAGATTCATCTTCATGTGGTAAATATAATTCAAAAGACAAGTCATCTTTATCTAAGTTTGATGTTACTAATTTATAAAAGTCGGCAAAAAACGATTTTAAATTACTATTAAAGCTCTGCCCTTCGTTAAATACATCGCTTAATATTTGTAAGTATTCATCGCTTTGAATATCTAAACCACATGCTAATAAACCGCTAATTACGCCATGTACTTCTGACGGCATAATATGAATTTCATTTTGCTCTAATACTTGTTGGGCTTCTTGATAATCTTGAATTTGACTCATGACGGATTTTAAACCTGAATTTGTGCTCTGAATATGTATTAATGCTACCACTGGGCAAAGTGCAAAACCACTAAATTGCAGTAGCTTGAATAAATAAACAACCATTTGTTTATATTAGTAGCATTCAGATCAATTTTTTGAAAAAAAATGTAGAGGTTTGCTGCGACTCATATATACTTAACTTGTTCCCTGTGGTGTAGGTGTACGAGTTACGTCCCTGAGCCGATAAACTTTTTACCAGGAATTCAGTTAACCTTCTATTGAGCAAGCTTGGCATGTACCGAGAAGCCTACGGAAGGCATCTGAGCTCCGACCTGAGCCATTGGGTTCAGGACCAATACTTGAAACCGCGTCTTGGGGAACACCTTATTTTTACTGCCATTTAATCTCAATCTAATCGACTAAATTAATTCCTAAAGCATCTAATAATCTAACCGCTTCGTGTCTGCTGAAACTCGCTTTCTCAACTTTATTTCGATTAATATTAATATCGTAATTAATCGCCCCTGAAAATTTAGCTTTTGTTAAATTAGTATTTGAAAATAAGCTGTTACTTAAATCAGTATCTTTGAAATTTGCTTTAGTAAAGTCTGCTTCTCGAAAATCAACATCATGTGCTCTACATGCTTTTATTACTATCTCCGCTTGATTCAAACCATAAAATGAACTTGAGTTGATCATGCACTGATTAAACTTTAATGATGTTCCAAGTGCTAAATCACGCCAATATGCTTTAGTCCAATCAACACCCAGCATTTTACACTCATTAAAAACCACATCTGAGAACTTACTATTATTTACTGATAATGAATTGAGGTTACATTTATCGAAGTTGCAATCAATAAATTCACAGCTTTTAAAAATCGCACCACTAAAATCACACGATACAAACTCACAGGAATCAAAAACGTTACCTGTTAATAATAATTCACTACAAGATTCATTATTAAAATTTTGATTGTATAACTCTTTTTCTTTTAAGAATAATTGAGACATTTATTTTTCTTTTTGATTAAAAATAACATTATGGGGACATTGTATTTAGTTAAATTTAAATTGCACTGATTTTAAGTTTTTTTTATAACAAATCTAAAACTAAAAAAGCCTAGCTAAAAGCTAGGCTTGGGGTGTCTATAATCCAGGGAAGAACTAAGACTAGAAATTGTTAAACATAAACTTAGAAAGTTTGAGTGAAACCAACAGTGAATACACGTTCACGAATATCATAAAGTGAAGGTACTGGGCTACGTGGATCACTTTCTGCTCTAGGCGGAGTTTCTTCTAATAGGTTTAAAATACCTAAAGAAACTTTACTGTTCCAAGGTGTGTAATATGTGTATGAAAGGTTATGACTTAAATAGCTATCTAATGTATCAGTAACCTCAACACTTGTAACACCATCTACAACAGTCTCAGCTGTATCTTCCATTGCAGAAAGGTAAGTTGATGATAAAGCAACATTATGTGAATCTAATGTCCAACCTAATTGCAGAGTTACACGATCTTCAGGTCTAAATAATGCACCTAACTCTTCTTGACCTAATACAATATCTCCATTTTCATCAATGAAACTTGTTTTAAATTTCATCATATGAGTCCAGTTTAAATCTACACTGAAGTCACCTGAAGAAGTTTCAATATTACCGCGAATAGTTACATCAGTACCTGCTGTTTCACGTGTACCTGAATTTGTTCTTGGACTAATGATTTCATCTATATTATTCGCACCACCTTGATAAGAAATTGATACTCCAGGTAGTTGACTTGAAATGTCTGCATCAGGACCTTCTGTTTCCCAAAGGTTAATTTGCATTATTTGAATCAATTCTTCATCAATTGTTGAAACGCGTTGATCAACATCTAATGTCCAATAATCAACTGTTGTTGACCAACCATCAGCAAATTCCCATACAAAACCTATATTTGTATTTTCCGATTCTTCTGGTTGTAAATCTTCATTACCGCCTGAAGTACCCCAATAGCTATCTTTGTAATCACAATCTTCGATTGAAATACCTTCTTGATAACAAGCAATATAGTTAGTTTCGTCTTCTAAGTGACCGCGAGATTTTAAACCATATAAATCTGTTAATAGTGGTGCTTGGAAACCTGTACCTATAGATGCTCTTAATAATAACGTATCTACTGGACGGTAACTCATTTTTAATGCAGGGTTAAATGTACTACCAAAATCACTAAAGTTATCGTAACGTGCAGCTAAGTTAACCTCTAAATCATCTATTACAGGGATAACAAGTTCAAAGAATGCAGACTCAACGGTACGAGAACCTTCACCACCGCTACCGCCATTACCACCGCCAACATTATCGGCTTCAGCTTGTGCATCTATGTATGAATAATAAGTATCACGAGTATGAGATGCACCTACATAGCTTGACATAGTACCTGCTGGTAGTTCCATAACATCAAATGAAATACCACCAGTGATACCTAACTGTTCTGTGAAACGACGTTTATCAAAGTTAGCACGAACTGATCCAGGTGGTACTGAATCTGGGTCACGCGGATCCCAACCAGACCAATTACCATCAGCATCTTCAGAACCGATAGCCGCTGTTAATGCTGGTGTACTTGTGTAGTTTGTTCCCCAAGTAAATGCATCATAACGCGCATAACTTGTATTTAAATCCCAAACTGCATCACCTATGCTGCCTTCTAAACCAATTACAAAATCGAATGTGCTATCACTATGCTCAGCTGTACGATCGCCTAATGTATTCATTCGGTAACCAAACCAGCCACCCTCATCAATAGCAGTTAAAGTAAGATCAGTACCATCTTCTGTTGTGATTGAACGCTCAGGTAATGCCTGATCCGTAGGGAACCAAGCTGGAACACCAGCAGAGATATCTAATGTAATTGAATTCATCCATAAACCACGTGCATATAACTGAATATCATCCGTTAATTCATATGTCAGATTTGCCATTAATGAGTCACGACGATAATCAGGAGTAAGCTGAGCTGAATCAGTATAATCATAACCACATACAACACTGTCAGTACCGAAAGGCCCCATTATTGTGCCAGACCCTTGACCTGTATTGTATACATCACAGTTATTTTGCGTGTTTAGCGCTTGACTAGCCCAACCATTGCTCGCTTGCTCTACTGTACGGCCTGTACCACTGACACCGTGCCAGTTACCTCTATCGCTTGGATCTAGACCTTCTTCTTGTAATTGTGCTTTTGCATAATCAAAATCAGACATAAAGATCGCATCTTTTTCATAATGCTCCCAAGAAAATACCATGCTACCTTTATCACTAGAAAGACCACCAGTAAAAGTAAAGTTTTGCGAGTCTGCGCCTTTTACCGTATCAGGGAATTCACTTTTAGCACCAAATTCAATGCCATCAAATTCTTTTTTAAGCACAATATTAATTACACCTGCTACCGCATCAGAACCATAAACTGATGAAGCACCATCTGTTAATACATCAATACGCTCAATTGCCGCATTTGGGATCAAGTTTAAGTTAGATGTACCACCAGCGATTGGTGATTTAGACATTCTTACGCCATCAATTAGTATCAGGGTTTGACGAGGATCAGCACCTTTAAGTGCCATAGTTGCTGTTGCAGCCCAACCATTATTAGATTCGCCACCAAAAGATCCAAACGGATTAAGTGATGAATTACGTAGTACATCAGCTACAGTTGAATAACCAGTGCTTTCCATTGTTGCAGCTGAAAAAGATACGATTGGAGATGCGCTTTCTAACTGAGTACGCTTAATACGCGAACCCGTTATCGAAATACGCTCTACTTCTTCAACTGACTCCTCAACTGCAGCTGTTGAAGTAGCAGAAAAAGAAAGCAGGGAACCCATGCTTAATGCTACTAATGATCTTTTATATTTGTCTAATCCTGAACGATTCATGTTAACTCTCTTGTTTTATTTATTGCACTTTCTCGCTTAAAAGATAGCGCAGTTATTTCCCGGGAGTATTTATACAACAATATATTGTATACTTTCTACAAAAATTAACATTAAGTTACAACCTGTGAACGTTTTAGTTTCAAAAAGCAGTAATTTAAATTGGTAATTAACTGAAATAAAACAAAAAATAAACATTGTATACTTTATATAATCTAAAATTATAAGCTATAATTATAAGTAATTAAAAGTAGGTACAAGCTAAAATCATTGACTTAATGGGATATTAATAGGTTTAGGTTATTATAAATAAAACATAAAAAAGCCAGGGTAACTTTAAATTAACCTGGCTTTATTGTGATTTATAAATTGTATTAAGAGGTTGTTAATTCACCATGTGAATGAAATGCATTTTTTACTTTTTCTACCAACATATAATTAACAGGTATTAAAATTAAAGTGATAAAAGTCGCAAATAAAATACCAAAACCAAGTGATACAGCCATAGGTATTAAAAATTGCGCTTGGGTCGACTCTTCAAATAATAGCGGCATTAAACCAATAAATGTTGTTAAGCTAGTTAGCATCACAGGTCTAAACCTTGCTGCACCGGCTGTCATAACTGCTTCCATTAATTTATCTGCATGTTCGCCCATTTGCCCACGCTTTTTATTGATAAAATCAACTAACACTAAAGAGTCATTCACTACCACGCCAACCAGTGCCAACATGCCCAGTAAACTCATTATGGTTAGCTCCATGCCCATAATCCAATGGCCCATCACAGCACCTATCATGCCAAATGGGATCACACTCATTACTATTAATGGCTGTAAATATGATTTAAATGGGATAGCTAATAAACCGTAAATAATAAAGAATACAAATAATAAAGCCCAGCCTAATGAGCCAAATGACTCCCTTTGCTCTTTAGCTTCACCTTCCAATGAATGGTTAACACCTGGGTATTGTATTATTAACTCATCTAAATACTCTTTAAGATCAGCTTGTAATATCGTCATATTGGTATTTGTTTTCTCAACATCAGCGGTTACATTCACGGTTCTATATCTATCAATACGATTAATAGATGCAGGGCTTTGACCAGGAATTAAGGTTGCTATATGCGATAAAGGCACATTACCACCGCTAGCCGTCGTGATCAGGATATTTTCTAAATCTGATACTGATGCTCGCTCATTTAATGGTAAACGTACCATTACACGCACATCATCTCTACCGCGTTGAATGCGCTGTACTTCAGCACCAAAAAATGCACTTCTAACTTGGCGAGATACTTCTACTCGCGTAAACCCTAACGCACGACCTTGATCTGTTAATTCAATTTGAAGCTCTTCTTTACCATTAGATAAGCTATCTGCAATCTCAAAAACCGTAGGATAAGTTGCTAATCGGGTTTTAACTTTATCAGCTACTTCCTTCAGTGTTTCTAATGACGTTGCTGTTAACTGCACATCAATTGGATCTGAAGAGCGACCAAGCTCAGCTCTAAATGTCAGGCTTTCAGCCCCTGGTACTGTGCCAATTAATTTGCGCCACTCCCTTACAAGCTCCTTAGAGGTGATTGTGGATTCTCTTTGCTCTGGCGGAATAATTTCGAAACGGACTCCTCCTGAGTGAGATACCCCACCTCTACCCCCAGTTGTCGCTAATATATTTAAAATTATGCTTTGACCTGTTTCGGAGTCTCTATATTTTTCTTGTAAGTCATGGGCTTTATCAGCCATTTTAATCACAAATTTATTTGTCACCTCAAAAGGTGTACCTGTAGGCAATGTTAAATTAACTCTTACAGTTTCACTTGGAATACGCGGGAAGAAAATAAACTTAGTCCAACCACTTGTGATTAAAGTGACTATGATAATAAATACACCAACAAATAAACTTAATGTGGCTAACTTATGCTTTAAAGCTGTAATTAATAATGGTTGGTAATATTTTAAAATTGCACGTTCAAAACCATCAGCAAATTTATGTTGAAAACGCTCAAATCTACCTGGTTCAGATTTTTCGTGACGTAATTTAATATTTTTTAAATGCGAAGGAAGAACAAATTTAGATTCAATCAATGAGAAAATTAATACAGGTATAACAACAACCGGAATTTGTGCAAATAAGGCACCTCTATTACCTTCAATAAATGCTAATGGTAAAAAAGCGGCAACCGTTGTTAAAATACCAAATGTCACTGGCGTGGCAACTTCTTGTGTGCCTTTGATGGCGGCGTATTCGCCTGACTCTGCTTTTTCTAAATGGGTGTAAATATTCTCACCTGTAACAATGGCATCATCTACCACTATACCGAGCACCAAAATAAAACCAAATAGACTCATAATATTAAGTGTTATGCCAAAAAATGGCATTGCGATAAATGCGCCCATAAATGAAACTGGAATACCCACACATACCCAAATCGCAATTGCAGGTCGTAAAAATAAGGTCAAAAGAATTAAGACTAAAAAGCCACCTTGTAACGCACTGGTTGTTAAAGTAGAAATACGATTTTTTACTATTTGAGAATCATCATCCCAATAACTCAGCTCGTAACCTAAAGGTAGATTTTCTTGGCGTTGATCAATATAGCTTTTTACTTTTTGGGCAACATCTATGGCACTTTGCTGGCCAATACGATAAACATCAATGAAAGCGGCTTGATTACCATTAAAACGTGTTCTTACCGGTGTTTCTTCAAAATCATCTCTAATTATTGCAATATCATTTAAAGTTAAAATAGAACCATCGGTATGTGTTTTTATTGCTATAGCGGCATATTCATCTTTACGGTAAGCTTGCCCTTTTGAGCGAATAAGTACATCTCCTCCTTGGGTTTTTATATTTCCCGCAGAAATATCAGCGCTTGAATTAGAAATGGCAGAAGAAACTTGACTAATACTCAAGCCATATTGATTTAACTTATCTTGAGATATCTCAATTGCCACTTCATAGTCTCTCACTCCACTGAGTTCTAATTGTGTAATACCTGGAATTCGTAATAAATCATCACGTACTTGCTCTGCAAATTCTCTAATTTCTTTTTCACCATACTGGCCAGAAACAGTTACTGACAGTACTTCACGTTTTCTCTCTGCTAAGGCTACAACAGGCTTTTCTGCATCAACAGGAAATGTATTAATCGCATCAATTCGACTTTTTATATCAGCCAACATCTCTCTTGGATCATAACCAGATTCAACTTCGATTGTTACCGAGGCAGAGCCTTCTGAAGAACGACTTGAGATTTTTTCTATGCCTTCTAGATCTTGTACTGCTTCTTCGATACGAATGGCGATTCCTTGCTCTACATCTTCCGGCGTGGAACCTCGCAGTGATACTTTTACACTAATTTTATCTGTTTCAATAGATGGAAATACTTCTAAGGGTATTTGTGTAATTAAGCTAAATAATCCAGTAAATATAATCGTGATCATTAGCAGGTTTGCTGCTACATGATTTCGGGCGAACCAAGCTATCATGATTCACCTCTTTTATCTTTACGTGCTAATTGTCTTTGTTTGTGTCCTGCGACTCTTACTGGTGTTCCTGAACTCACTTGCCCTAAAGGTGTGATCACAAGATTATCTTTAAAGTTTAAGCCTGATGATATAATCGCATCTTGGCTATTTTGCCAGCTGATAGTGATATCTTTACGTTTAAGTACCCCTTGTTCAACAATATAAACATAGCTGCCTTGATAAATCGCACTGTTAGGAATAACAATGGCATTTTTAACTTCTTTACCTTGGATGCTCGCTGTTAAGTATTGCCCAATTTTAATCGGTGATTTTTGATTATGGCTGACATCAAAAGGGTTTTTAATGTGCGCAACAATATAAAGCTGTTGTGAATCGGTATCTATGGCACTTTCAGTTCTCACAACCGTACCTTGCCATGTTTGCAAACCTACAAGCTCTGAAGTAAGAGACACTGATGTGCCATCTATTTTTTTATTACTATTACGAAATTCCTCAGGAAAAACCATTAGCCCAAGATCTTTATTTTTAATAGGCAAACGAATTTCTACAACATCCGTTGCATAAATATCAGCTAACTGAGTATTAGCAGATACAACCTGACCTAAATCCACGTACTTCTTTAATATGCGGCCAGCGTAAGGCGCGACAATTTGACTTCTTTCTAATGCTAAATCTGTTTTTTCTAATTGTGCTTGGGCTGATAACACTTGTGCTTTTGCAGCTTCAAGTTGTGGCTGCCTTAAAACTAAAGCAGAAGGTTTATTACCATTACCTAATCTTTTCCAATCAACTAATGCTTGCTCTACTCTAGCTTGCTCTTCCAATAGTGCTTGTTTTGCTGACATTAAACTTGCTTGCGCTATTTTTTGCTCAGCTAAATAATCTCGATCATCTAAAGTGACTAATGCATCCCCTTTTTCAAAAAAGCCACCTTCTCTAAACTGATCTTGTACTTGTTTGATTTGCCCCGATACTTGAGACACTAATACACTTTGAATTTGTGGTTTTACTGTACCAAAACTTTCAATCATAACGGGATATGTTTGCGGTTTTAACCTTTGAACCTCAACTGTCATTTGAGGTGCTTGTGATGCTTTTCCTCTTTGACTACTTGGAGGATTACTTTTAATAAAAGCAACCGAAATAGCCGTTAGGGTTAAAATAGTAACTGGGATAAGTATTTTTTGTATTTTATTCATAAATTATTTAGCCATTTCATTTTGTTCTACAGTGGAAAAGTCACCACCTAACGCAATATGCAATTGAATTCGATTTCTGATTAATTGATTTTTTATTTGTATCACTGTGCTTTGCGCATCAAAAGAGCGACTTTGAGCATCAAGAACTGTAGTGTAATCAACTAAACCACTTTGGTAGTTTTCAAATGATAGCCTTTGTGCCGCAATGGCATTTTCTTGTGCCGCTAACATCATTTGATACCTTTGTTTTAGGCTACTTTCTTGAGTGACTGCGTTCTCAACATCTAAAAAAGCATGATGTAAAGTTTCTAAATAACCTTGCTCTTTTTGCTTGAGTAATAAACGCGCTTTTTCTTCATTTGCTTCTAGCTTGCCAGCATTAAATAGTGGCATGGCTAAATTACCTAACAATGACCAGCCTAGTGCTGATGCAGAAACAACATCAGATAAATCTGAACCACTGTTACCTATTGATGCTGTTAGATTGATTGCAGGAAACCTTTGCTTATGCGCATATGCTAATGATGCGTCAGTTGCTAAAAGTTGATACCAAGAGGCTATCAGCTGAGGTTTACGTGTAATAAGCTCTGATGGTAAGCCTGTTGGAATATCTGAGTTTAATAAAGGCAAACTTGCATCAATAGCTAATGCTCCTTTTGGATAATCTCCTAAAAGTAATTCAAGAGAACGAATAGCCTCTATTTTTGTTGCTTTTTGTTCAGCAGTACGTGAAAGCTCACTATTGACTTCGTTACGCGATAAATACACATCTAATGCGCTATTTAGCCCTTGTTGATAACCTGATTCGATGATGTCCAAGTTCTGCTGAGTATTATCAGCGCGTTGTTGATATAACAGAGTTAATTGATTAGATTCAATCACTTTAAACCAAGCTATCACCACATCTGCAACTAATTGTTGCCTAGCTTGCTCATAATTAGCTTGTTCAGATAAATAGTCTAAATTTGCTTGCTTATTTAAATCAGATAACTTGCCCCATAAATCAATTTCATACTTAATATTCAAATCAACAGAAGCACTATTTGTATAATCACTTGGTGATGTATTTTTTCTACGACTACTTGAAACAGCTAAATCTAAAGATGGCCAAAGAGCGCTACCAGAAATAATAAGCTCTTGCTTTTTCATTTGAAGTGAATAGGCCTGTTGTTTTAAGGCGAAATTATTACTTAAAGCGACTGAAACTAATGTTTGGATTTGCTCATTGCTAATTTGACTCAACCATCCACTATTAACATCTTGTACTTGGGTATTATTTTGCCAAGTTTGCGGGACATTTGATTGACGTAATGACTCATCAAGTTCATAGGTTGTGGTGTTACACGCACTTAATAAAATACAACTTAGAAATACACTTAATGGTTTAAGGCGCTGCCTCATATACTAAAACCTATTTAAATTTTTCAACACTTTATTGTAAACCTAGTCAATAAAATATCTAAAGCAACTTTACATAAGCTTACATTGATGCGGATCAACTGAAAAAAATGCAATTTTTGTATGATCTAATTACATTAATTAAAAGTAATTACATTATTTATGAAAGCTATTTTTATTTTATCCATTGTAATATTAATCACAGGCTGTAATGGACACCCGGCTGCTGGAGAATGGTCATCAAACACAAAATCTGAGTTCACTAAAATCATTATAAATTTTGATGGCAAAGCTGAGATTTATGAAAAATCACAAAAAGTGGCTAAATATCATTGTTTTTGGGCAGCTTATGATGAAAACGGTATTAATTTAGATTGCGGGACTAAAAGTGAAAAGCAAAAAGAGTTTACTTTTGAAATGACATCAAGCTCAGCAGAATTAAAAGTAGGTCAAACCCTTGTCTCTACTTTTATTAAAGTGGCAATATGAAAAAAAACACTCAAATGGATAGCTTACTATTAAATTCAATAGAGCAAGCGGGTATGGCTGTTTGTATTAAGGATGAAAATAAAACAGTATTAAAACAAAATAACACATGTATTAGCTTATGTGGTCAACTTGAAAACAAGGTTTGCAATGATCATTGCATGGCAATTTATAATACCGATGATAGCCAACAATGGAATCAATGGGGTAACCGCTCATACCCAAACAGCTATTTACATGACGACTATTTTGATGTCACTTTACTTTGTAGCGATCAACACATCACAACAATTTTACAACCTCTAAAACAAAAACATGCCGAAGCAATAACCTACTATAGCACTATGGGTTTAAGTAAACGTGAAATACAAGTGATTTCAAAAGCCATAGCCAACTTAAGTAATGAAGAAATATGTAATCAATTAAATATTTCAAAGCCAACGCTACGCAGCCACTTAAACAACATCTATCGAAAAGTAGATGAAGCAGGCGGGAGTTTAAAGTATATACCATCAAAACGAAGTCACCGTTAAACCAAATCCCTTAAAATAGAAAAATGTTACGCCTCTAAATTTCAGACAAAAAAAAAGCCCTTAAGGGAAGGACTTTTTCGGAGCAAATGTTGTAGCAACAACATATTAAACTTTTAACTTAATTTAACTTTAAGCCATTTGTAGCGTGAGCCTTTCGCTTTTATCAAATCAGCTTATAAACATATAATAGCTAAAAATCAGCACATTAAAAATCATCCCCTAGGGTTGAAATTAGAGGTTATTTGATTTTTTAAAAATAGGTAATACTTGAGAATAAAGCTTTTCTGATTCAATTGTAAATCCCTGACTACCATTATTTTTTAATTCTTTAACTAAAGCGTCTGATGAAATCCAGGTATACATATAAAAAGGAGTGTGATCGTTATTAGACCTCATTGCTTTCAATAATTTTAACCCAGCCAGAGAATTATTATTTCGCCCCATATCAGAGATAACAACTTGATAGTTATAAAGTGATAGCAGCTTTAAGGCTTCTGCCGTTGAGGTAGTGGTATATACTCCGATATTATTGCTTTCAAAAATTTTTTTTCATTAATATTATTTTCAGGATGATCATCAACCCATAAAATACGCCCTTGTGCCTGTTTAGGTTCGCTGTAAAGAATCTGATTTACTTGTTCTGATTGCTCATCGACACCCCGAAGCTGGATCATCGTTAAATGTATAATCGAGAAACATAATACAGCAACAAAAAAATAAATTGGATACTGCCATTTTTTTGCTAACTTAACTTCTTTATTGATGGTATTTGAAAACTCAACAGTTTCATTTTTAAGTCTATTGAGTTGTTTTGATAATGAATCATCTAATTTATAGCCTTTACCATGAACAGTTTCAATTAACGGACCTTTATAACCTGCTAATGCAAATATATTTCGGGTTTGAGTAATAAGCTCAGACAAACACCAACTCGTAATTTCTTTATTCTCATAAATGACTTGGATCAACAAATGCTTAGAGCAAACATCTGGGGAGGATTCAATTAATAGTTTAAAAAGCAAAAAAGTACTTTCATCAATTTGAACTAAATTGTTATTGATTTTTAATTGAGTGTTTTCGAAGTCTATCGAAAAACCCTTAAAGCAATATTCCAAAAATATTAAATATATCCCTATTCCATCCAGCGAAAGAATATGGCAAGTATCAATCAAAAAAAATGAAAATTTTCTTTTAGGGATATTTATTAAGTAAACATTCTAATTAAGAAAAATAAAGAATTGTTAATTGATAATAAAAAGGTGAGTTAGAAACTAAAAGACCAAGCATATGCTTGGTTTTTTATTATTCATAAAGAATAAATGGTGCCTCGACGCGGAATCGAACCACGGACACGAGGATTTTCAATCCTCTGCTCTACCGACTGAGCTATCGAGGCACATTAACTGTGCTTGCCTAAAGGCAATAATAAATTGTTCAGACTAACCGTATCGAACGGATAACCTGTATGAGTTACTGATTACAGTTTCTCATTTTGATCTTTACTAATAAATGGTGCCGACTAACCGAGTCGAACGGTTGACCTACTGATTACAAGTCAGTTGCTCTACCAGCTGAGCTAAGTCGGCACACTAAAATCGTACTAAATTCGTTTAATGTTTAAATAAAACGAAAAAATGGTGCCTCGACGCGGAATCGAACCACGGACACGAGGATTTTCAATCCTCTGCTCTACCGACTGAGCTATCGAGGCACATTAACTGTGCTAGCTAAACATAAGAGTTATATTTAACTTTTTAAAGAATGGTGCCGACTAACCGAGTCGAACGGTTGACCTACTGATTACAAGTCAGTTGCTCTACCAGCTGAGCTAAGTCGGCACACTAAAAATGTCTAACGTTTAAATAAAACGAAAAAATAAATGGTGCCTCGACGCGGAATCGAACCACGGACACGAGGATTTTCAATCCTCTGCTCTACCGACTGAGCTATCGAGGCACATTAAACTGTGCTAATTAAACGTAATAATACATTTAACTTTAATATAAATGGTGCCGACTAACCGAGTCGAACGGTTGACCTACTGATTACAAGTCAGTTGCTCTACCAGCTGAGCTAAGTCGGCACACTAAAACTGTCTAACGTTTAAATAAAACGAAAAAATAAATGGTGCCTCGACGCGGAATCGAACCACGGACACGAGGATTTTCAATCCTCTGCTCTACCGACTGAGCTATCGAGGCAAAAACTATAAAGTTTTCACTTTTTGAGTTTTCGTAAAATACCAAAACTCTAAATAAATGGTGCCGACTAACCGAGTCGAACGGTTGACCTACTGATTACAAGTCAGTTGCTCTACCAGCTGAGCTAAGTCGGCACACTAAATCACAACTACTTTTTACTAAAAGTATAAAAATGGTGCCTCGACGCGGAATCGAACCACGGACACGAGGATTTTCAATCCTCTGCTCTACCGACTGAGCTATCGAGGCAGTACCTGACAAACTTTGCAGCCGTCTTGGTGTGCGGCGTATTAAACTGGTTTTAGGTGTTTAAGTCAACTTTTTTTTTACTCTATTTTTTGTTTGCATAGTTTTCAATCAAGGTTCTGATTTTAAGCTCAATAAGACATCAATTTGATAAAAAATCATACAGTTTTCTTAATCTCGTTTTTAATCTAATGAAATGCTACTATTAACAATCTAATAAACAAACTTACTTTATTCATTAAAAAGGAATGCCTCCGATATGAATGCAGATACATTTTCAGCAAAAAAAATGATGCATCTTATATATTTTATTCTTTTATTTCTTTTTGTTCTTTCTTCTACATATACAACATATTTAATTCCTAAAGAAAATAATCATTTTTCTGAAGTTCATTTAAAAGGTATTGCCAATAAAATCGATAACCCACTTGCTGATGCGCTCACTCGCTTTGGTTATAACACTGCTATTCAAATTTTATTTTCAGCTAACGCGATTAATCCTAAGCTTGATTTCTATTTATACAAAAAAACAAAAACAGATTCTCTTCAGTTAATTAGTAAAACTTCTGAAGTTAATGTTGAAGGTATTTTAAAAAATCAGACAATTGAAAAAAATCATCAGATGTATTTACATCACATTATAAAGAAAAATGACGCTGTCATAGGTAGCTTGGTTATAGTGCAAAAGGTGAATAAAAAAATAGATAGTACGCTTTTTTATATCATGCTTGCTGCGAGTATTTTATTTGCTTTTATTCTATTATTTATATTTCCTAAATATTTAAGTAAAAAAATAAAAAACAGTACGCAGCAACTTGAAAATGAAATTAGTTTAATCACTCAAAAGCAAGACTTTAAACTTTCAGTATCTACAAATATTGGTTTAGGTTTAAAACAAATTTCAATTTTAATTAATCAGCTACTTAATAAAGTACGTACTCAAGAAGAGTCTCATGCTCAAATTGAACTTGATTTACAAGCTTTACATTCAAACCTTGAAATTCAAGTTGCATCACGAACTGAGGAGTTAGAAAAGGCCATTAAGTCAGCTGAGCTTTCAAATGAATCTAAATCAACTTTTTTAGCGACTATGAGCCACGAGATCCGTACACCTATGAATGGTGTAATAGGAACCATTGATTTATTACGTCATACCGACTTAACGGGCGCACAACATAGATTGAGCAGCATCATCCGTGATTCAGCATTTTCATTATTAGGGATCTTAGACGATATTCTTGATTTTTCTAAAATTGAAGCGGGTAAATTAAAGATAGAAAATAAAAGTTTTTCGATTATTAAAATAACTGAAGAAGTAGCCAAAGTGCTTTCATCTGTTGCTCATAAAAACAACCTAGAATTAGACCTTTATATTGACCCTAATATCCCAGACTCGGTAACAGGCGATATCGTTAGAGTGCGCCAAGTGATTTATAATTTATGCAGCAATGCCATTAAATTTACAAAATCAACCGATACACAACAAGGCTTAATTTGCATTCAAGTTTCTTTAGTCAATAAAAGCGATGATCACCATACAGTAGAGTTTAAAATTTCTGATAATGGTAAAGGCATGAATAAAATGCAACTCGCCAAAATATTCTTACCATTTAATCAAGCTGAAACAAGCATTACCCGTGAATATGGCGGCACCGGATTAGGTTTATCTATCTGTAAAAGCCTCATTGAATTGATGTACGGTGACATAAAAGTAAACAGCGACTTAGGCTTTGGTAGTGAGTTTATCGTTACCTTGCCATTTTCAATAGATGAAACCAGTGTTGTAAAAGATAAAGGCCGACTTAAAGGCAAAAAAATTGTACTTTTTAGCCAAAACAATAAACAAAGTGAATATATCAATAACTATTTGAAATTCTTAAATGCTGAAGTTATTTATTTAGATGATTTAAAAAATGAGCTACCTTGGCATAAAACAAAAAATTTAATTTGGCTGTTAGATGGTATTAACGCTATGCCAACAGTTAATCAAGCACTTAGAAGGCTAAGTGGCTCTTTAGAGGAAAACAATCAACAAGTGATTGTTTTAAGTAAACTCAGTGAAGCTAAACTTTCATTTAAAAATATATTTTACCTTAATGCTGCACCGCTATGTAAAGAGAGCTTTTTTAATTCATTATTTATTGCCGCTGGATTGCATCAAGCAAAAAATATCAAAATGGCAAAATCTCTCAATCAATACCCTTCTATAGAGCAGGCACGAAAAAACAACCAACTCATTTTATTGGTTGAAGATAATATGATGAACCAACAGGTGATATGCGACCAGCTACATTTACTTGGCTATGGCGTTGAAATTGCCTCTGATGGTGAAGAAGGCTTGAAAATGTGGCAATCTGGTAATTACTCTTTGGTATTGACTGATTTACACATGCCAAAAATGTCAGGTTACGATTTAGCTAAAAAAATTAGAGAGCTTGGGCCAAGTAGAACCGATATGAAAAAAGAGAGCATTATTATTGCAATTACAGCAAATGCACTCAAAGGCGAGCGAGATAAATGTTTATCTCAAGGTATGAATGATTACATAACTAAACCTGTCGAACTTAATTTATTAGAAACAACATTAAATAAATGGCTGCCTATAACGCCTGCAAAAACAATATCTCCAACATTAAATGAGCAAGCTTTAGCTGATTATATTGGACCAGATACAACTCAACATGCTTATTTTTTAAATATGTTTCTAGAACACGGCTCAAAGCTAATGACTGATTTAAAGCTTGCTATCACACTTGAAGATCAGGAGAGCATCATGGACAACGCACACCAATTAAGATCTACAGCTAAAAGTATCGGTGCCTATATTCTATCTGAAACAGCTGAAAAATTAGAAGATATTGTAGATAATAAATCATGTGATGCCCATACAATAGAGCATATATTTGATCAACTTGAGCAACACTATTTTGAAGTTAAAGAGTTTATAAATCAAAGGTTAAACTAATTGAAATTCAGTTTTAATATTAGAAAAGGTGAACTGAGTTCACCTTTTCTAATATTTAATACTTGTCTTAATCAATCACTAAAACACTCTAAATGAGAATCCTCTACCGCCTCTACCCTTGCGACGAGAACGCATTCTACCGTGTAACTCTTTACGCTTTGATTCTAACCACTCTTCACGTGTAATCGTATCAGGATCTTTACGAACTTCTTCACGAGAGCGATATTCACAAAATTCCACAAAGGCTTCCATATCATCTTTTAGTTCAGCAACAACTAACTCAATCATAATTGCGTCATCTAAAAAGCCTAATACGGGAATATGGTCAGGAATTAAATCTTCTGGCTCACTAAAGTAAGCAAGTGCACTAATTACATCTTTGCGTTCTTCAGCTGGAATTTTCCATTCTGTATCTTCGATCATTGCAACTAATGTTTCTAGCTGCTTTAATCTAGATGACACAAACTCCGGTACATCTGTTTTTATTTCACTCGATAAAGCACGAACATTATTTAAGATATCTTTTTCATCTAAATTACCTACCCCAGACTGAGCTTTACGCATAACATCGCGAAAATATTCTAAATCACTGTCTTGAAGGTTAAATGTAATGTCTACAGACATAAATACAACTCCTTAAAATCCATCTTTATTATTTCTAAGTAAATAAACTAAGCAGTATAAAAACACCATTTTAGTTTTGTTTTATTAAAGCTTTTTTAACATGAGTAATCAATCATTAATTTTTTAGTGATAAACTATTATGATTAATTTAGAGTAGTAAAGAAATAATAGCTGAAAATATGAAACATCTGCTAACTGTTTTAAGCTTTTATAACACAAATATATTTGTATACTTGTATAGAAACTAAACTTTAACCGCGGAGTGTCTTTTTGAAAATAGTATTTTTATTGTTTACGCTTATCTTTATTACTAACGCCTCTGCAGGTGAGCTAATTGATAAAACAATTTCAGTTAAATCATTGGAACATCTATTAATAAATAATCTAAGAGGTGACGTTGAAGTTATAGGTTGGAATAAAGAAGAGATCAAAATTCAAGGTGAATTAGATGACTCTGCGTTAGGGCTAAAAATTAAAGATAAAGGCCATAAGCTTTATATCAAAGTAAAAATGAAAGGCGACTCACATTTAGGTGATGGTAGTGATTTAAAAATATTTATGCCTAGTAAAACATCTGTGTGGTTTAAAGGTGTAGATACCTCTTTTTCATTTAACAATTTAAAATCGGGGATTGAAGGTCGCACTATAAACGGCGATTTAATTATCCAAGAAGCACAACAAAAGGTGAATGTTTCAACGGTAAGTGGTGATATCAGCATTAAAGACTCAAATGGTGTGTTAAGTATTGAGTCTGTTACCGGCACAGTTAATTTCTCAGGCGAATACTCTAAAGCCTATGCTAAGTCAATGTCTGGTGAGATTTTCGCAAAGATTGATAATATAGAAATATTAAAAACCGAGAATGTATCTGGAAAAACATTTATTGAAGGAAAGCTACAAGAAGATGCTTATATTAAATTAACCAGTGTTAGTGGGGATATCAAATACAAAACCGTAGGTGAACTCAATGCCGCTTGTAAGCTCGAAAGTCAGTTTGGTGGTAAAATAAAAAATAAAATTACAAAAGATTTACCTGAAAAATCAATGATGCAACAACAAAAGCTTAATTTTGTGTCTGGTGATGGCTCAGGAAAGTTAATAATCAATACAGTCACAGGCTCTGTAGCAATAGAAGAATAGTCGTTAATAATATTTATGGAAAGTCATTATTATAAAGGGAGAATAAGTGAAAAGTTTCTCTGAACAGCTTAAACAAAGACAAGTATTTAAAGTTGCAACTATATATGCAGTATCAGCTTGGCCATTGATCCAAATAGCCGATTTAAGCATGCCTGCTTTAGGCCTGCCTGATTCATTTATGACCCTTTTACTTGGCATATTTATTTTAGGTTTCCCTGTTAGCTTAGTATTCGCTTGGTTATTTAACTTTACTGACCATGGCATTGTTTGGGCATATAAAGATAGCCAAGAAGAAAGCAGTCCAAAAACAAATATACAAACAACAATGGCTGTTGTTGGCTCATTATTAATTGTTTTTATCATTACTGTAAGCTCACAACTTTACTTTGAAAAAGATTTAGATGATGTTGAGTTTAGCCCTCAAACTTTATCGAGTATAGATAACACCACTACCCCATTAATAACGAAAGAAACCATTGCTATCTTGCCTTTTATTGCATTTAGCAATGATCCTAATGACGAATACTTTGCAGATGGCATGGTTGAAGAGTTATTAAATCTATTAGCAAAAATCCCCAAATTACAAGTGACAGCACGTACATCTTCATTTGCATATAAGGGCGTATCTAACAAAACGATTACTGAAATAGGTAAAGAGTTAGGTGTTGATACTATTTTAGAAGGCAGTATTAGAAAAAGTGATACAACCAACCAAATCCGCGTTACCGCACAACTTATAAAGGTTGCTACGGGTGAGCATCTTTGGTCTCAAACCTATGATCGTGAATATAAGAATATTTTTCAGATACAAGATGAAATAGCCACTTCTGTTGTTGATAAGATGACTCAAACTTTGCTTGGTACAAAAAAACAAACTCAGTTCCTTGCGGAAACAACTAATGTTGAAGCTATGATTGCAAATGGTAAAGGTCAAAGTGAACTTAGTCATAGAACGGCAGTATCTATTACAAAAGCACTCGAGCATTTTACTTTAGCAACGACACTAGATGATAAGTACGCTAGAGCCTTTGTTGGCATTGCTGACGCAAATCTACTACTTGCTTTATATGGGAATTTATCTAGAGAAACTGCAAACGAAAATGCAGAAATAGCAATAAATAAGGCTTTAGCAATTAATAACCAACTAGGCGCGGCATATGCTTCTCAAGGCTTATTACTTTCAAGAATAGACGAGAAAAAAGCTGAGGAATCATTTAAAAAAGCACTTGAACTTAATGAAAACTATGCCATGGCGCATATGTGGTATGGATCATTACTAAAATGGCAGGGTAAAAAGCAGTCTGCACATCAGCACTTTGAAAAGTCCTTAGAGCTAGATCCTAAATCATCAGTGTCAGCTTTTAACGTTGCATGGGGGTTTTATGAAGCAGGTGAAGAAAATAAAGCGATGAGTTTATTTTCACAAATCATTGCTAATGATCCCTATTACCCAGGCGCATATAACTTAGTGGGTCATATTCTATCTGATAGAGGACGTTTAGATGAATCAATAAAGATGTTCAGCCGCGCACTAGAAGTTGACCCTAACAATAAAGAAGCACTAAAAGGCCTTATCACAGCTTCAATTGATATTGGCAGCTTAAACTCGACGAATAAATGGTTAAAATACGCAAAAGCGAACACCAATATACTTAACCAAGGTGATATCGATTTTTTAACTGTAAGATTATTGGCAAGTCAAGGGAAAAAGAAAGAAGCGCTAGCATTATTAGGTAATGTAAAATTAAGCCACAAAAAAATGGGTAAAGGTGAATATCTCAAAGGTGAAAAAGCATATTATGAACAAGATTATGTATCTACAATTAAAGCACTTACAGTGCTTCATCAACAAGATAATAAAACCGATTTTTATAGTAGGGATAATGGCCAAGGAGTTGCACATTTAGCCTATGCTTATAAATCAATTGGCGATGAAAGCAAAGCAAATGAAGTAATCTCAGAGTTTGAGTCTTTTTTACAAAACGATATTACTAAAAAAACTAATAATCCTTCATATTTTTATAATATGGCATTACTAAAAGCACTACAGAATAAAACAAATGAATCATTTTATTACCTTCAAGGGGCGATTGATGTTGGCTGGGTGACGGTATGGCGTGCTGAACTTGAACCTATCTTGTCTCAATTGCAGCTAGACTCTCAGTTTTCTCTTATGATGGGTGGCGTAAGAGCAAGATTAGCCACTATGCGCTCTAAGATGGCTGTAGAAGATGAGTTCTCTGCTATTGAATTTGATGAATTTTAGCTATAAAAAATAAACCCCATATCAAGAGGGGTTTATTTTAAGATTACTTTGGTCACACCGTTACTTTTTTTCTTGCGGTTTATAACCTTCAATTTCAACTTCTTTGTTTTCAAATAAAAAGCCTGTCATTTGCTCTTCTAAAAACAAACGGTGTTCATTGTCCATCATATTTAAGTGCTTTTCATTAATTAGCATAGTTTGTTTATGTTGCCACTGCTGCCAAGCTTCTTTTGAAATATTGTTAAAAATCTTTTCCCCAAGTTCACCAGGGTAAAGTTGAAAAGAAAGACCTTCAGCATCTTTTTGTAATTTTTGACAAAATACGGTACGTGACATTGTATAAACTCTCTTGGAAGTTCGAAATATATTACTATTTTAATGTTTCAACTAAAATAATTCTATTAATTTTTTAGTTGGTGCAGCTAAACCTACTTCAGATTTAGATTTTAAATCATACCAAATTATTTGATTATCATTTATCACATCAGGGTGAGCGTTAAGCTCAATCACAACTGGGTTAATGGTTAACTTAAAGTGCGTAAATATATGTACAAATGAATCTAAGTATTTTGCTTCATATTTTATACCTTGCTGAGCAAGATAAGTTTGCAACATGCTTTCATCATCAAATTGCAAAAAAGCATGTAACCCCCCCCAAATGCCTTCACTTGGTCTTTTTTCTAATAAAAGCTGATCTTTTACTTTAAGAATAAGCATATGGCAATGACGTTTAGGTACTACTTTTTTCGGTCTTGGGTTTGGATATTGTTTTACTACATCGTTTTTAAGCGCTAAACATTTGCTATTCAATGGACAAGGTTCACAATCAAACTTTGCACGAGAACACAGGCTTGAGCCTAAATCCATCATAGCTTGATTAAATTCTGTCACATTATTTTTTGGTGTTAGCTTTTCGCTATATTGCCATAACCTTTGTTCAACCGCTTTATTGCCATACCAGCCATCTAACATAAAAAAACGTGCCAATACGCGTTTTACGTTACCATCTAAAATGGCATGATGTTGTTGCAATGATAATGATAAAATTGCCCCTGCAGTAGATTTTCCAATACCAGGTAAAGCGATAACCTCATCTATATCTGTTGGAAACTGCCCTTTATATTGCTCATGAATTATTTTTGCCGATTTTTGCAAGTTCCTTGCTCTAGCGTAATATCCCAATCCAGTCCATAAATGCAGTACTTCATCTTCTGTTGCATTTGCTAATGATGCAACATCTGGAAACCTTGCCATAAAGCGTTCAAAGTAAGGTATTACTGTGATCACTTGTGTTTGTTGTAGCATGATCTCAGAAACCCACACTTTATAAGGCGATTTATTGATCTGCCAAGGTAATGTTTTTCTACCGTGTAAAGCATACCAATCTACAACTTGAGACGAAAACCACTTACTTTTTGTCGATGTTAATTCCAACTTAACCAAACCCCATGCAAAAATATGCCCGTCAGTCTATAACTCATAATAAAAAGGTCAAGAGATTACTTGTGCCAAGAGGTGCTAACAGGGATAATACGCCACCGAATTTAGGCAGAAGATATGGTTGGTACCAAAAATGAGTGAAAAAGATCAAACTCGATTAGAGCAAGCAAAAGAAAGTGGCAAATATATAAGAACTATTCGTAGTTTTGTAAAACGCGAAGGCCGTTTAACTAATGGTCAAGCAAACGCCCTAGAAAAAAGCTGGCCAACCATGGGACTAATGCATGAAGATGGATCATTAGATTTCAAAGCTACTTTTGGCAATGATAACGACGTTGTATTAGAAATTGGTTTTGGTATGGGTAAGTCATTAGTAGAAATGGCCGCCAACGCACCACAAACGAACTTTATCGGTATAGAAGTACACCGCCCAGGTGTAGGAGCATGTTTATTAGATGCTGATGTTGCACAAGTGACAAACTTACGCGTATATGAACATGATGCAATTGAAGTATTAGCTGACTGTATTGCTGATAATTCATTATCTAGAGTACAACTTTTCTTCCCTGATCCTTGGCATAAAAAGCGTCATCATAAACGCCGTATTGTTCAAGCTGAATTTGTTGAAAATTTACGTAAAAAATTAAAGATCGGCGGTGTATTCCATATGGCTACCGACTGGGAAAATTACGCAGAACATATGCTTGAAGTAATGAATTTATCGGATAAATTCAAAAACCAGTCTCAAAATAATGATTACATGCCTCGCCCAGACTTTAGACCTTTAACCAAGTTTGAAAAACGTGGTCATCGCTTAGGTCACGGTGTCTGGGACCTTATGTTTGAGAAAGTGGAGTAATTTATAATGAGTCAGCTAACTAATCCAAGTAAATTATTATTACGCAATGAGCACTCACTTGAAGCTGACTCTATTTTAGTTATTAACTTTACCCAAGACGGTTTATTACAGCAGTTAAAGGCTTTAAATATATGTAAAACACTCACTGCTTTTACAAGTAATTTTGCAACTAAAGCCGCAGAACAGCATACTAGTAATTGTAATATCCAACTTGGTATAGAGTTACCTAAGGTTGATAAAAACAATAAGCCTTTTGATTTAATCATTTATTATTACCCAAAAGCAAAAGCTGAAGCTTTAATGATGCTAGATAATATTCGTGCTGTTTCATCAAATGAAACCCGTTTATTAGTCGTTGGAGAAAATAAAGGCGGCGTAAAGTCATCAGAAAAACAACTAAAATCACTGTGTCAATTTTCAAAAAAAATTGATTCAGCAAGACATTGTCTTTTATATCAATTCAATGGATTAGAGCACAAAATGGATTTTGATATTAATCAATACCAAAAGACTTTTGAGCTTACAATTAAAGATAAAATCATTACAGTAATCAGCTTACCAGGGGTATTTAACCATGGTGAAATGGATTTGGGCACTAAACTCCTATTAGAAACCATGCAAGTGCCAAAATCAGGACATGTACTCGACTTTGGTTGTGGCGCAGGCATTATTAGTGCCTATTTAGGTAGTTTAAACGATAACCTCACGTTTACGTGTTTGGATGTCAGTGCATTAGCAACAAAAGCAACCGAATTAACACTGGCTGCTAATAATGTTAAAGGTAAGTGCTTATTAAGTGATGGATTAAGCCAGATTTCGGGCAAGTACAATCATATCGTGAGTAATCCGCCATTTCATACCGGCCTGTCTACTGATTATGACATAAGTGAGCAGTTTATAACGAGCTCAAAGCAGCACTTATCATCAAAAGGCAGTTTAACAATTGTTGCAAATAGCTTTTTAAAGTATCAACCGTTTCTTGAGCAAAGCTACAATCAATTTGAAACTCTTGCTAAATCCAATAAATTTACAGTTTATCAGTGCATAAATAAATAAAATCACTTCAAATTAGTTTTTTTATTGCCTATTACTAAGTTAGATCTTAACATCAAAGGAGATGTTTTTATTTAAAGACCTAACTTAGTTAAATATGCCAGCATACGGCCAAATTATTAGTATCAAAAAAGCTTTGATCAGAACTGTAATGCTTATTACAGCTTTCTGTCTGATCTTGTCTGTTTCTGTTTCCACTTACTTAGATATCGAAAAACAACGCACTCTCACTGTCGATAAATTAACCACCTATGCCGATGTGATCGCTTTCAATGCCCAAATCAGCTTACTTTTTGATGATGAAGACACTGAAGAAAATAGATTAAAAGCATTTCGAGCTGTTAAAGAAATCAGAAATATTCATATTTATAAAATTGATGATTTTAGTAATGAAACTGAATTTTTCACCAGCTACAATGCACCTAACACCCCTCCTATTCCGGCAAGGTTAGATAGACTTAAAGCACCTTATACTTCTGAATTGGCGGGTAATTATATAGATGTAATTAGGCCGATAATGTTCGAAGAAATCATTCAAGGTTATGTCTATATCAGAGGCGACCTATCCTCTTTGAATGCCTATATAAAAGATAAATTAATTATAGATATATCAGTCGCTTTTTTTGTGTTAATTGTTGTCTTTATACTTAGCTTCAGGATCCAACGTCGATTAGCCAAACCCATAGAAGGGCTAAGCGCATTAGTACAAGATGTTTCAAAAAATAAAAATTATGCGGTTAGAGCACCGCATGTAAATATATTTGAACTCAATCAACTAAGTCACAGTTTAAATGTACTATTTTCTCGTACTCAAGCCCAACTTGAACGTCAGAAAAAAGATGAACAAGAGATAAGATTACTAAACCAAAACTTAGAAGAAAAAGTAAATCACAGAACAATTGCCTTAAAGGAAGCAAATCAGGAGTTATTAAATACGCTAGAAAGGATGCACCAATACCAAAATCAAATTGTTGAAAATGAAAAAATGGCCTCATTAGGTCAAATGGTTGCGGGTGTTGCCCATGAAGTAAATACACCAATAGGTTTAGGTGTAACGGGCTCGACCTTGCTAAAAGATAAACTGTCTGACATAAAATCTGCTTTTGATAATAAAACATTGACATCAAAACAGCTCTCTCGATTTATAAATGACGGTATAGAGAATTTAGAGCTGGTTTATCGCAGCTTAAACCGTGCAGCTGAGCTTATATCTAGCTTCAAACAAGTTGCTGTTAATCAAGATACTGAAAGCAATTTAATGCTTAATATGAATGATTTGATTAATGAAGTGTTACTTGCAATGAAATCAGAAATTGCTTTAACACAGCATCATGTCGTTGTTGAATGCCCTGAGTCACTCAAAATACACTCAAAAGCCGGTCCACTTCATCAAATTTTGCAAAATCTAATTGAAAACTCCCTGATCCATGCCTTTGAAGAAATGACCTCTGGAGAAATTTTAATAAAAGTTGCGATTGATGAAGGCCAATGCCAAATAAATTATACTGATAATGGTAAAGGTGTATCTGGCAATATAAGAAATAGAATATTTGACCCCTTTGTCACTACAAAAAGAGGCGAAGGCGGTAGTGGTTTAGGTATGCATTTAGTATATAACCTAGTAACCCAAGCACTCAAAGGCAGGATCACGCTAAATAATACGGGTTCAACAGGCGTTAACTTTATCATTACTTTCCCAGTAAATGGGGATCTATAATGGTTAAATTTCATCATTTTATTTCTAAAAACATATTATTTACTGCACTATTTCTGAGCCTGATTTTCACCCATAATGATGCTTTTTCTGAAGAACTCACAAAAGTACGATCTGCTTTTATATTTAAACTGTCTAAATTTTTGACTTTCCCAGCACCAAACTCAAATGAAATGAATTTTTGTTTTTTTAATAATAAACAAGGACCTGGGAATTTTCTACATAACAAGAAAGGGTTGAAATCTCAGAAAAAACCAATTTCAATCATTTTTTTCGATGATATTAATAAAATCACGGAACTTAATCAAAAATGCAATATCATATACATGAGTGAAAATATACAAAGTAAAATTGATAAACATTGGATTAACAAAATAAGCCCTAAAGTTGTGGTGATTGGTGAAACACTTGAGTTTTTAGATTTAGGTGGATTAGTTGCCTTGATACAAGAAAGGAACAAAGTAAGAATATTTATCAACAAAGCTAAGTTATCCCAAAGCCAAGTTAAAATAGAGTCTCGATTACTTGCTTTAGTAAAATTTCACCCTCAATAGCGCGTATGTGTATAAAAGGATTTAATCACCTTATTACGAGTTTTACTTGTTAACAAACCGATAAGCACCTATAATCGCTAGATATTCGCACGATTAACATTTTTATTATTAATTGTAAACTAAACATTTCCAAAAGGTTACAAATGATGCAAACACCAGTCATTCTAATCGTAGAAGACGAAGATGTCACACGACTAAATCTCGTTAGTTTATTCCAAGCTGAGGGATATAAAGTTGTCGAAGCCATTAATGGTGAAGATATGCACGATAAGCTATCAGCAAATGACGATGTCAACTTAGTAGTAATGGACATCAATTTACCGGGTAAAAACGGCCTAATTTTAGCCCGCGAACTGAGACAACAAAAAAATGTTGGTCTTATTTTCTTAACTGGCCGTGACAATGATGTTGACCGTATTTTAGGATTAGAAATTGGCGCAGATGATTATATAACTAAACCATTCAATCCTCGTGAATTAACAATTCGCGCGCGTAATTTATTAACTCGTACGTCAAGTTCGGACGATGAAAGTGAATTAAGCACAGATGGCGTAGTAACGTTTAATGGTTGGGAACTTGATGAAAACAGCCGCTGCTTAACTTCTCCTGCAGGAGACTCTAAACGTCTTCCTAAAGGTGAATATCGTGCATTACGTTTAATGCTAGATTCACCAGGTCGTATTTTTAGCCGTGAGCAACTTATTAAGCAAATGACTGGCCGAGAGCTTCGCGCTAACGACAGAACGGTAGATGTTACAATACGTCGTATTCGTAAACACTTTGAAAGTGATGATACAACACAAGAGCTGATCAGCACAATTCACGGTGAAGGTTACCGCTTTATTGGTAAATTAGATAAATAGAACAATGTAGTTTATCTATTTTAAAAAAGCCCGCAGTTTTTAAACTGCGGGCTTTTTTATTGACTTAAATTTAAATACTTAACTATTTAAAAGCACGCGTTAAATATTTTTCTAACTGTTCTAAGCTCAAGGTAATACTTTGAGGTAATTCATCAAGCCAGGACTGCCTTTGTTGCGCTGTTGCAGTATGTGTATTGTTTTCCATCTCTTTTGCTAAAAGTTGAACTGACTTTAAACCAACCGACCCTGCTGCACCTTTTAATTTATGCGCGACCGATTGATATTCATCTAAATCATTTTCGCCTAAAGCATCTTGCATTTCAGTAATATATAAAGGACCTAATTTTTCAAGTAATCGACTACTTTTAATAAAAGGATCTACTCCCATTGATTCAACAAAATCATTGATTGTTTCTAGATCTAAAAGCTTAGTCTGTGCTATCAATTCAGGACTATCGCGATGAACTGACATAATCTTAGGTTCAGGATTTTTAGGCTCTTGTGTTGCCGTTGAGTGTGGAAAAAGCTCAGCTAACATGCGATCTAAACGCCCAGTATTAATTGGTTTAGCTAATGCGCCCTGTATATTAATCTCAGCTAAGTCTTCTTCAGCACGTCGTACATTTGCGGTTAAAGCAACAATTGGTAATTTATCAAAATAGCTGTCTTCTCTAATAATGCGTGCGACTTCATCACCATTTATATCTGGTAATTGCATATCAAGTAATACTAAGTCTAAGTCATCCTCAGTTTCAACAAATGAGAGTGCATCTTCACCTGTTTCAGCCCATATCACCTCATGCCCTCTTTGCTCTAATAAGTTTGTAGCTATTTCAGCATTTAATGGTACATCTTCTACTAATAAAATATTAAGTCCACGACCATCATATAGTCGTTGCTCAGGCTCTGGCGCCATAGTTAATGCAAGTGGTATCTCCATAGTAAAGCAACTACCACGCCCTTGCTCACTTTCAACTGATAGTTTACCATCCATTGCTTCAACTAAGGCTTTAGTTACAGCTAAACCTATGCCTGAGCCCAATGCGTTACTGCCATTAACATCTGGTACTTTATAATACATATCAAATATTCGATTCATTTCTTGAGGCGCAATACCAATACCACTGTCAGCTACTTCAATCATTAACCAAGGACTGCCCTTTCGGTACTCTCGAATAGAGGTGAAGCTTACACCACCAGCATCAGTAAATTTCACAGCATTATTAATTAAATTCCATAAGACTTGGCGTAGGCGTGTGGGATCAAGTTGTGCAAATACATCTAATTCGCCCTGTTGCTCCACTTTAAACTCAAGTTCTTTTTGTTGCGATATCACTCCGCCAAAATTAATAACATCATTTAAAAAGTCAGATAAGTTAATGCTTTCACACGCAATATCTAACTGTTCACGATCAATTTTATCTAAGTCGATAATATCATTAAATATATTACCTAGCGTTTCAGCACTTGAAAATACCGTATTACACCAACTTTTTTGCTCATCACTTAAGTCTGTATCAAGTAACATGCGAGTTAAACCAACAATGCCATTAAGCGGAGTTCTAAGCTCATGGCTTAATGTGGCAATAAACTTGCCTTTATCTTTATATGCAGTTTCTAATTCTTGTTCGGCTTCTTTACGGCTTGTTATATCACGACCAAAACCTAATAAACCTATGTACTCATTTTTATCATTGAAAAATGGGACTTTGCGCATTTCAAACCAATGAGTTTCACCCTTAATGTCATACTTAACATCTAAAGTAACCGCGATATGTTTTTGTTGTACTTCTTTATCTGTTTTTAATACAGATGGTAAATGAGAACCGGTATAAATTTCACTCGCATGCTTACCAATCAAGTTATCTCCAGATAAGCCTACAACTTGTTCAAACATACGATTACAACCTGCGAAACAACCACTTTCATCTCGGTAATAAAATAAATCTGGCGAGGAATCTACGATAGATCTCAGTAACACACCTTGCTTAGCGAGCTCTTGTTGTGTTTTTTTACGTTCAGCAATTTCCCTTCTAAGTTCATCAATAGCACGACGTTTAGCTTGAAATGCCATTTTACGTTCATCAATTTCGCTATTTAAACGTTGAATATTGTCTTTTAAGGTCTGATTTAATAGTTTTTCTTGTTGAGTTGCGTTTTCTAAGAAGTCATAGGAGGCATTCAAATGTGCAATCAAATTTATCGTGACATAAACTAAAACAGGTGAAAATAAAGCGGTCAAAATAATATTTTGTAATAGATCAAACCAAGCAATAGAGCCTGTAGCAACATAATAATAAGTACAAGATAAGATAAGCGCGATAAACAATAGTAAAGTATACAAGATGGCACTTGCTTTACTATTACCCCATCGAATAACAAAAGAGGATAAAATACGTACCCAAGGGGTAAAAGACGATTCAATCATATAAGTAAAAGGGGCTCTAAATTAAAAACCCCTCTATTGTAATCAACTCATCATCATTTGTACTTAATAATTATACTAATTAAGTATTTTTATTTGACTTGAGATGCTTGCAAAAGAACAAGTATTTAGATTTTTACTGTCTAAAGAAACTATTCCCTTACGAGCAGTACTTGAAGCATCACGTTTAAGTAATAAACTATAATCAACACCTTGAATAGCGCCTGTACCTTTTGCTTGCATAGCACCAGTATTACATAACATATTATTAAGCTTATAGAAGTTATAGCGTGCAAAAGGTTGTGATGATGTCACTGTTGGCGTTTGAGCATTTGTGGTGTTTGTAAACTTCCAACTTGCAAAATCAACAGAGAGTGCTCCATTTCTAAGTGTTATAGAGTCTTGATGAGTTAAATAGTAACTTGTAAACTCTTCCATTTCTATACTCGATGCTTGCAACTTTATTTGCCTGCCCTCTTTTTGCGTATCAAAAATCCAGAAGCCACCTTTACCTAAAACATCAAATTTAACTGTTTCACCATTTTCATTCTTACTGCGAGATATTGCGACACTCGTCCCTTTATCCAAGCCAAAAGCAAAACGGTTATCTGTCTCTATTGCCGTTTTTATCAATCGTGGCTGGCGTGCTAGTGAACTAGTTTGAGTATCAAATACACCCCATGGGAACATATTAAAGACAGTAGAATTCAGATAACCCAAGTTTTTTTCAGACTCTAGGGCAATACAATCTAATCCTAAGTTACATGCTTCATTACCTGAACTCATCACTGTTGAAGGCGTTAACATGACCTGTAAACCATCACCTGAGAATATCGTCGACTTATTACTTAAACCATGAATACTACTACCTTCAAATCCGAGTATTATTTGCTTTTGTATTAGCATTTCTTCAACTTTTTTTAATAACTCAGATTTTCCACCTGTTGGTAAGTAAAAACTATGAAATGCTAAAAGCGGACTACCATCAGCAATAAAAAGTGCATCAGACTTTTTTAAAGTGTCAATAAATGCATCTTTCTTTTTACATTGAGATACCTGCTGTTTAAATAAGTCTGGATATAAAACTTTTCGGCGATAACTTGCCAGTTTCTTTATTTGAAACTCTTCTAAGCTATCACACGATGTTAAATCATATTGCTTAGCCACTAATGCGGTTTGCATAGCAGAGTCAATTGCGAGCCAGTCAGCTTCAAACCCTAACTGCTCAAAAAGATTCTGAAAATAATCTACATTTTTATAAGGGTCTCTATCATTACCAGTAATAAAGGCAATTCTAGGCTTTCTCTTTTTCCCTGAGACTGCTGATGCTGCTTTATAAAAAGCTTTATAAGCTAAAATTGCTGATTGATTATTAGTTGATTTTATATCTACAGCTGTATTTAAGCGCTTACCTGACTTGGTTGATTGCTTTTGCTCTAATAAATCAAATAAATTTTGTTTTTCAAATTCAAATAAATTTGACCAAACATCTCTACCTTTGAGGTCTTCATTTAAGTAGCTAAAATTTTGTCGGCGTAACATGCGAACAAATAGTCTTTCACTAAGCTGTTTATCATCTAATTGTGGTTTTAATACTTTAAATAATGCAATTGTTTGCTGTTTTAATTCTGGTTGGTCAGTCCAAGGGACTTCATTTAAGCGCTCAAGAGCCTGCTCGGTTATGGTATAAATAGCCGGTTGTTTTGCGTTTTCACTGAATCCATCTGCCTTTTTATCTTTGGAGCAGTGCTGTAAATTTTCGCTAGAACAAAAAGATAAGTTTTGTCCAAATAAAAATAAATCTGGCGTTGCAGCGCTAGCAACGTTCAGATTTGCCAACAAAAACAAACCACCTAAAACACTTATTTTAGTTTTGAACAAGTTCATACTGATACCGTTTTTATTATTATTAAAATCAATTTTCATTAAGTATTAAAATGAAGCAACATCTCCATTCTATTAACCTTAAAAGCGCATTCTATCAATATCTCTAGCAATTTCATATATGGATTATTGACAATAAAAAATATCAAGCGCAATTATTTCTCATCATACTAAAAAGAATAATTTTGGCATATATCATGCTTATTAAGTTTATATATTCACTGATTTTTATTATCAGTGTCAAATTATTGATGTTGGAGTGTATTTATGGAGTTTGTTTTATTGTCGATCTTGGTTTTAGTTGTTATTGCTTCTATGGTCACAACTAAACTCACTGATAGTGGAAACCCTTACCCTTTTACTAAAAAAGAGACTTTATATACCCATATAGAAAAAGGCTTTTTGAGTTTATTAGAGCGTGCTATTGGCAACGAATACAAAATTGTTAGCCGTGTAAAGTTAATTGACGTGATTGATTTTAAATCTGACACGACTTCAAAATCAAAACGTGTCGCATTAACTAAAGCACAAAATAAACAATTAGATTATGTATTACTTGATAAAGAAACCATGAATATTGTTGCTGCGATCGATTTAGTGAATAACAACAATAAACAAGGACATAAAGCACAAAAAGATTGGTTTGTTAATGGTGCTTTAGAATCAGCAGGCATTCCTCATATCAGAATGAAAGTAAAAGCAGGATATAAACCATTAGAAGTACGACAAGCAATTATGTTTAAACTTGGTAAGTCAGCACCAAAAAAACCTATGGTAAAGGCACGTACTTCGAGCAAACCAGCGGTTTTATCTGCATCCCAAGTTAAAACGCAATCTACAGGGCTTGTTCAAGCTTAGCTATTTTTGTAACAACTGAGTATAATATATAAAAATATTATTTAGAGTTAAGTAAATGAAAATTGGCATTATTGGCGCAATGGAACCGGAAGTAGCAATTTTAAAAGATGCTATGGAACAAACTGCTGTAACACAAAAAGCAGGCTTTACTTTTTATGAGGGTAAACTTGCAGATCAAGACATCATATTAGTGCAATCAGGCATAGGTAAAGTAGCATCGTGTATTGCGACAACTTTATTGATTGAATCTTTTTCGCCTGATTGTGTCATTAATACCGGCTCGGCCGGTGGGTTTGAACCAAGTTTAAATGTAGGCGATGTCGTTATAGCTTCAGAAGTACGTCATCATGATGTTGATGTTACAGCTTTTGGTTATGAAATGGGCCAAGTACCAAATATGCCTGCAGGTTTTAAAGCACACTCAGCTTTAATCAGTGCAGCTAAAGATGCAATTGCACAAATGCAAGGTATTAAAACGATGACAGGCTTAGTATGTACTGGTGATTCATTTATGTGTGATCCAGCACGTATTGAAGTTACTCGCTCACAATTCCCTGATATGCTTGCAGTTGAAATGGAAGGCGCAGCAATTGCACAGACATGTTATCAACTAAATACACCATTTGTAGTTATTCGTTCTTTATCTGATATCGCAGGCAAAGAATCTCCAGAATCATTTGAAAGCTACCTAGTTAAAGCTTCAGAAAATTCATCAAAAATGGTGACTGCGCTATTAGAAAAACTTCAAACGGTTTCTCTATAAGTGATTGACGTATTAGAACAAATATTTTTGACAGATTCTGCAAGTTCGCATGAACTGCTAGAGATTTTTGTTTTATTACTTGCTCTTACAGCTGAGCGTTGGCTAACTTTACCGCGCTCATACCACCCCGCTACATTATTATTTGTTATTTTTTCAAATTTACAAAAACGTGTTTATAAACAAAACGACGCTAAGAACTACCAAATTTTATCTGGCTCTTTAGCTGCGATCTTACCCTTAATGGTCATTTTAGCCTTATGTTATGGGCTATTAATATTTGCATCTTACCCTGAATTATTATCTGGCTTAATTTTATATTTGTGTTTGGAAAGTCAAAAATTAGAACAATCAATTAATAGGTTGCCGCTTCTATTAAGGCAAAAACAAAAATCTGCTGCAAGAGATTTACTCAGAGTGTGGCTTAGACGAGAAACTAAAAACTTATCAGAGCCTGGGTTGATCAAAGCTGCAATTGAAGCCTTAACCTTACGAAGCACCAGACTTTACTTTGCAGTCTTATTTTTTTATTTGATTGGCGGTCCTATTGCTGCTTTAGGCTATAGAATTTTAACCATAATGCATGCCAGTTGGAGTAAGCAATATCTACCAAACAGCCCTTTTATTCAGCCAATTCGCAATCTCACATATATTTTAGAATGGTTACCTATTCGTATCGTGGCTATTTGCATTGCTTTAAGTAAAGAAACAAAAATGAGCTTTCATTATATAAACCATTACGGCAATCATTTTTATCATAAAAATACGGGCTGGCTATTAAGCTGTATGAGTGCAGCATTAAAAATACAACTTGGCGGACCAGCATTCTATTGTGGAACTCACTTTGCAAAAATACGTGTAGGACAGTACCCTGTACCTACATTACCTAGTATTAAACATGCCATAACACTTATAAACCGCGTAAAAGTATTGTGGTTTTGTTTTATTATTTTATCTAAAGTGAGTATTTACCTTGCGTTTAACCTCTAAATTTACCGCTATTATCTTATTACTTGTGAGTTTTAATAATTACGCTTCAGCACAAACAAATAAACGAATTGCGACCCTAGCACCTCATTTGACCGAATGGGCTTATAGCTTAGGTTTAGGTGAAAATATTGTAGCTGTTAGTGCTTATAGCGACTTCCCTGAACAAGCAAAAAAACATCCCGTTGTATCTGATGTTAATGGTATCAATTTAGAAAAGTTAATCGAGCTAGAGCCTGACCTTGTATTATTATGGCAAAATAGCCATGTGTTAGGTCAAGTTGAAAAGCTAGAAGCTTTGGGGATTGAAGTTTTCATTTCAACGCCTAAAACACTTGAAAGTCTCGCAACTGAAATGCTACGTTTAGGTGAACTTACAAATACACAAAATAAAGCAAAACAAGTAACAGATGCGTACCTTTCGGATTTAGCAGATTTAAGAGCCAGATTTAAAGATATACCAAGGAAAAAAGCATTTTTTCAAATTTGGCATTCCCCTTTGATCACCGCAAATGGCGACAGCTGGATCCAAAACCTGATGGATGTTTGCCAATTTGATAATCCATTCGCTGAACATGAAGTACCCTACCCTACGGTAAATAAAGAACAAGTTTTAATGCATAACCCTGATATTATTATTATTTCTGAAAAATCAGATAATAGCGTGCAATTAACAACTTGGGATCCGTTACCAATGATCACCGCAGTTAAAAATAAGAAAGTATTTAATATCAACCCAGATCATTTGCATAGGTTTACTAGAAGGGTATTAATTGGCGTTGAAGAGTTATGTAAATTAAGTCAATAAAAAATTTTATTTAGAATCGCACTGTAGCTTTTTACATTTAATTTGATGAAGTGAGACTATTAATGTTGAATAACATGACTAGTCCCACTTTTTTATAATTTACTACATGGTCAATTTACTGCCACGCAGTAGCTACAATGTAAATGCGCAGCAGATATTTTAAGCAATTGTAATTTTGGCAAATTTACGTTTACCTACTTGATAAATTTCTTGTGACCCTTTATCAAATGTTTGCTTAGTATCAGATATTTTTTCTTTACCATTTAGCTTAACAGCACCTTGCTTGATCATTCTCATCGCTTCAGAAGTACTGGCAACCAAACCTGCTTCTTTTAATAAGTTAGCGATGCCAATTTCTTCACCATCTATTGTGATAGTTAGCTCAGGAATTTCATCTGGTAATGCTTTCTTTTGAAAACGCTGAATGAAATCTTGATGTGCAGCTTCTGCATCTTCTTGCGAATGAAAACGTGCAATCATTTCTTTAGCAAAATCAATTTTGATATCTCTTGGGTTTGTACCCGCAGCTATCTTAGCTTTTAAGCCTTCGATTTCACCTAAAGATAGGCTACTTAATAATTCGTAATAGCGCCACATTAGCTCATCAGAGATAGACATGATTTTACCAAACATTTCTGTTGGCTTATCAGTAATACCGATGTAATTACCTAAAGATTTAGACATTTTTTGAACGCCATCAAGACCTTCGAGTAACGGCATCATTAATACAGTTTGTGGCTTTTGACCTTCATCTTTTTGAAGTTCACGACCCATTAATAAGTTAAAGCGTTGATCTGTTCCACCTAGCTCAACATCCGCTTCTAATGCTACAGAATCCCATCCTTGAACTAAAGGATATAAAAACTCATGGATAGCAATCGATTGGTTATTTGCGTAACGCTTTTTAAAATCATCACGCTCGAGCATACGTGCAACTGTTTGACGTGCTGCTAATTTGATCATGCCAGCTGCACCTAACTCTTCCATCCAAGTAGAGTTAAAAGCAACGGTTGTTTTAGCTGGATCTAAGATTTTAAAGATTTGCTCTTTATATGTTTCAGCATTAGCTAATACATCTTCACGTGTTAATGGCTTACGAGTTACATTTTTACCCGTCGGGTCGCCAATCAAACCTGTGAAGTCACCAATTAAAAAGATAACTTCATGACCTAAATCTTGAAATGTCTTCATTTTATTGATTAAAACAGTGTGGCCTAAATGCAAATCAGGTGCAGTTGGATCAAAACCCGCTTTTATTTTTAATTTTTTTCCCGACTTTAATCTTTCAAGTAAGTCATCTTCAATTAATATTTCTTCAGCACCACGTTTTATTTCAGCAAACGCAGCTTGTAAATCACTCATCAAATACTCCAAATAATATTTTAGCTTTTAGGCTTATAACGCTATGCCTCGATTCTAGCTTATTATTCTCCTAGTTTATACGGCTATACCTCGCTATATTTACACAAAATTCTGGTATCTGAACAAAAATCATTATATGCTGAAATATTGTTATACAATATCATTTAGGTAGATACAAAAAAATGATGGTAAAAGCGGTACAAAAAATACCGAAAAAACACAAGTTAGTCATATTAGGTTTGTCTACTTTAATGTTAGGACTTACGCTGATCCCAGCAGAACAAGCAACAGCTTCTAAAGACAATGATGCTAAAATTTTAGAAATTGGTAAGCGTTATAATTTAGATCTTGAAGTTGTTAAGAACACACCTAAAATACAAGAAAAACTTGAAGAATCTGCCAAAACAGAAATTGAACAGACGAATACAACCAAAGTTCAAGTAATACCTGAGGTTGATACGTCTATTAACTTTAAAGATTTTAAAGTTAAAAAAGGCGATAATTTAGCGATTATTTTTAAACGTGCAGGCTTTTCAGCTAAAACATTACATAAACTAATAAATTCAGATAAAAACACAAAAAAACTAACACAAATACATCCAGGCGATACGCTCAGTTTTGCTAAAAATCCAGCTGGTGAATTATCACATTTGAAATATATCTTAAATAGAACTGACACTTTATTAATCAGTCTTAATATTCAAGATAAATACCAATCACAAATACAATCAAAAACGATTGAAAAACGCACTAAATCGTCATCAGGTCTTATTACTTCTAATTTTTGGAATGCAGGTGTTGATGCGGGTTTAAATGACAAACAAATCATGAACTTTGCTGATATTTTTGGTTGGGATATTGATTTTGCAAACGATATTCGTAAAGACGATCAATTTACTCTGATTTATGAAACCCTACATATTGAAGGTGAATATATAGGTACAGGTCAAGTACTTGCAGCAGAGTTTATTAATCAAGGTGAAAAGTACAGCGCAATTTTACACACTGATGGCAATTTTTATACTGCACAAGGTCGCAGTATGAAAAAGGCATTTTTACGTGCCCCAGTGAACTTCAAGTATATTAGCTCAAGCTTTAACCCTCGCAGAAAACACCCTGTAACAGGCAGAGTTAAAGCTCATAGAGGCATAGATTATGCTGCAAAAACAGGAACCCCAGTTGTTTCTGCTGGTAATGGTAAAGTAATAAAAGCGGGATACAGTAGATTTAATGGTAATTATGTATTTGTTCAACATGGCACAAAATACGTCACTAAATACCTGCATTTACATAAGCGCAAGGTTAAAAAAGGCCAAAAAGTAAAACAAGGTCAATTAATTGGTACCGTAGGCGCTACAGGGCAAGTAACAGGTGCTCACTTACATTATGAATTTTTAGTAAATGGTGTTCATCGTAACCCTAGAACCGTTAAGTTACCTAAATCGCAATCATTACCTAAATCTCAATTAGCTAAATTTAAGCCAATTGCAGATGACTACCTAGCAAAACTCAGTCGTAATCGAGAATTGCAACTTTCTATGATAGATAAATAGGTATTGATAAAATCAGGGCATCCCCTTTTGCCCTGAGTGTAAATATTAATTTAAAATTTAGTCCAAAACTCCCAACCACCTCCTATAATTAAATTAATATCAGGAGGTGGTGATGAAAATACTTAGTCAGCTTTTAATCTCTTTATTTATTATACTCACGCTTATTACTTGCAGCTTTAATCCCTATGAAGATCAGCAGGTATTATCAATTGCGCCATCGGTAGAAGCGCCATTGCTCAAAGTAACAAGTCATATAAGAAATAGCCCTAGACCGAATGATCCGACAAAATTTCCAATTGAATTAGGAGAAGTGGGTCCCACCCTGCCATTATTTTCTGGTAATTTAAATTACCCTTTTTCATGCCATACCCAAGCATCAGGTTTGGGTCAGCCTTTGGTTGATAACCAAGAGTTACTTGGTATGCCTATTTTTGAACTTGATTCAAACGGTGCAAAAACACATAAAGTGCTCGGTTTTAGTAAGGATTGTTCAATACCAAGCCAATTAAGATTTTTTAAAGTCAGCAATGGTAATAAAATAAGCCAAATACACGACGCTAAAGACATAAGAGCTGATGATTTATTACTACGCATAGAGCAAGGCACAATTAATAGATATATCTATGCGATTGTGATGCCGATTAAAATAAATGAAATGCCCGATAGATTATTAAACTCTTTATGGAATAAAAAGTTGATATATCAATTTGCAGGGGGTGTGGGCATAGGTTTTAGACAAGGAAAACTAAACCCTAAAAAACTGATCAGCAGGCGCATATCACAACTTAAAAAAGGCTATGCTGTTATTTCAAGCACAGCTAATAAAACCAGCTTTAGCTATAATATGCTGCAAGCCGAAGATACCGCTAGAAGAGTAAAAAAACAGTTTATTTCGTTATATGGTGAACCTTTATATACAGTAGGTATCGGAGGTTCAGGGGGCGGGTTAGCACAATATCTTTTAGCACAGAATAGCAAAGGGTTAATAGATGGTGCCCTGCCCTTATATTCATACCCTGATATGATCAGTCAAACTTTATATGCCTTGGATTGTGATTTATTAAATAGCTATTACACCTTTAAAAGCTCATTAGAAGAGTGGGATGTTGCAGATAAAAAACGCTCCATAGAAGGTTTTAATAATGCAAAAATCGAACATAAATCTTGGTTTTTTTATCCATTCAATCAATTGGCCAACGCTAAAAAGATATATATCCCAGAAAATTACAGTGAATGTATTCATGGCTATTTTGGCTTAAGTTCTTTAATTAATAACCCAGATCAGGGGTTTATAAAAAATATTTTCTCTCCTGAGGTTAAGCGTCAAGCGCATTGGAGTTATTGGCAAGATTTAATCAATATACTAGGAAAAGATGAACAAGGCTTTGCTAATTCGGCTTGGGATAATCAAGGCGTACAATACGGGTTATCGTCTTTACAAAAAAATATCATTTCGCCCAAAGAGTTCATTCATTTAAATTACAATATTGGCGGCTGGAAACCGCAACGGAAAATGAAACAAGAGCAGTTAGTATATTTGCCCTTTACCAAAATTCCTATTTGGATGACCCAGTGGAGTAGACACAACATTTATAAAGCAAAAAAAGGCCCTGCTAAACGCACAAAAGCATCAAGTAAAGCCATTGAAAATGCTTATCGCTATGGACAAGTTTTTATTGGCTTTAACGATATTCCTACAATAGACATCCATCATTATTTAGAGCCTCAATTAGATATGCATCATATCTCGACTTCATTTGCCACTAGAGTGCGTATTTCACAGCAAACTAAAAATCTAAAAAATCATAAAATATGGATTGCTCACCCTGATCATACGCCATTAGAGGAAGCATTTTTAGCCATGGATGAATGGTTACTTAAGGGCGATTCAACGCAACTACAAAACCAAACGAGCGATCGCTGTTATGACAAAGATGGCAACGTAATCGCTCAGGGTATTAAGGTATGGGATGGTGATTGGAATAATAAGCCTCATGGAAAATGCACTTCAACTTACCCTATTTATACGAACAGCCGAATTCAAGCAGGCGGCCCTTGGCAAGGCAGTATCTTTAAATGTAAAACCATGTCAGTTGAGCAAGCAATAAAGTTAGGGCTTTATGGTGTTCAAGATATGACTCAATATATAGATCAGCTAAAAGAAATTTATCCTGATGGTGTATGCGATTATCGTTTTGATGATATCGCTAAACCGCGAGATATGGCTTTAAATCAAACTATATATGATCTGAGTAACGATTAATATCACCAATAAAGGCCAAATAAATTTTTGGTAACGACTCATTTGCTCATTTGACATTCTAGGCGAAAACTTTTCTAGCAATGGAACAAGTATGATAAGTGCAACAAATAAGCTTAATAAAATAATTAATACGGGAGGCATGTTTGATCCTTTGCTTTTTAAGATAGGTTTATATTATCACTTATCTTAAAAATAAAAAAACGCGCGATATTATAAAATATCGCGCGGTAAAGGTCGGGAGGTTGAGCCCTAAAACTTTAATTTATAAAACGAGTCTGTATAAATCACTCTTTCTGAAATTAACCTACCATTGCAAGCAAGATACCTGCTGCTACTGCACTGCCTAATACACCAGCTACATTTGGACCCATAGCATGCATTAATAAGAAGTTATGCGGATTACTCTCAAGCCCAACTTTATTAACAACACGAGCAGCCATTGGTACTGCTGATACACCTGCAGCACCAACAAGTGGATTAACTGGCGTTTTAGAATAACGATTCATCACTTTAGCCATTAATACCCCAGATGCAGTGCCTATTGAAAATGCAACGGCACCTAAAGCTAATATACCTAAAGTTTCAATCGTCAAGAACGACTCCGCAGCCAACTTAGAGCCTACACCTAAGCCTAAAAATATCGTTGTAATATTAATCAGCTCATTTTGTGCAGTTGAACTTAAACGGTCTACAACGCCACACTCTCTCATTAAATTACCTAAACAGAACATGCCCACTAATGGTGCTGCTGCTGGTAAAAACATAATGATTAAAACTAATACCAATAGCGGAAAAGTTATTTTCTCCACTTTTGATACATGGCGTAATTGCGGCATTGCAATCTTACGATCTTCTTCGTTAGTTAATGCACGCATAATAGGTGGCTGAATTAATGGTACTAATGCCATATATGAATATGCAGCAACTGCGATTGCACCTAATAGTTCAGGAGCCAATTTAGAAGCTAAAAAGATTGCTGTCGGACCATCTGCACCACCAATAATAGCGATTGCTGCAGCATCTTGTAATGTAAATTCAAACCCAGGAATATAATTAAGTGCAATAGCCCCAAATAAAGTAGCAAAAATACCAAACTGTGCAGCAGCCCCTAACAATAACATTTTAGGATTTGCAATTAATGCACTAAAGTCAGTTAACGCGCCTACTCCCATAAATATGATTAATGGAAATACACCTGAATCAATACCAATCTTATAGACGTAATAAAGCATACCGCCTACTTCAGACATACCAGCAAGTGGTATATTTGTTAGTATTGCACCAAAACCAATAGGGATTAATAGTAGAGGTTCAAAATTTTTCATTATTGCTAAAAACAATAATAAACACCCTACCGCTATCATTATTAACTGTGTAAATCCTATATTGGCAACCCCAGTAGACTGCCATAGATTAAGTAATCCTTCCATAACAGCTCCTAAGCGATTGACAACAAGGCATCGCCAACTGAAACAGCGTCACCTTCAGAAATATATACTTCGCCAACAGTGCCCGCTTTAGTTGCTCTTATTTCAGTTTCCATTTTCATAGCTTCTAAAATAATAACAACTTCACCTTCTTCTACTTGATGACCCGCTTTCACTTGTACTTTAAATATGTTGCCAGATAATGGCGCGGTTAAATCTTCAGCATCACTTGCAGCGGCAGGAGCTGCGGCAACAGTTTGTTTTGATGAAGCAACAACGTCTTTAAGCTCACCATTAGGTGCGACCACAACATCATAAACTTTGCCTTCAACTTGCACGCTATAACGCTCGGTTTTACCTGACGCAGGTGCTGGTGCTTGCTCTAATACCGCAGGTGCACTTTCCAATGAAGGTGCGGGTTCAAAAGCGTCTGGATTACTTTTATTTTTAAGGAATTTCAAACCAATTTGAGGGAATAATGCATAAGTTAAAACATCATCAATTTGCTCATCTGCAAGTGAGATATTATCTTCTTTAGCAGCAGCTAATAAAGCAGTTTCAAGTTCTGATAACTCAGGTTTTAATAAATCTGCTGGGCGACAAGTAATGACTTCTGCACCATCTAGTACTTTATCTTGCAGTGCTTTATTTACTGGTGCTGGTGTTGAACCATATTCACCTTTAAGTACACCAGCAGTTTCTTTACTAATTGATTTGTATCGTTCTTGCGTTAATACATTTAAAACTGCTTGTGTACCAACAATTTGTGAAGTTGGCGTAACAAGAGGTATGTAACCTAAGTCTTCACGTACTTTTGGGATCTCTAGTAATACTTCATCAAATTTATCTGCTGCACCTTGTTCTTTTAACTGACTTTCCATGTTAGTTAACATGCCACCAGGTACTTGAGCTAATAAAATTCGACCATCAACCCCTTTTAAGCTACCTTCGAACTGAGCATATTTCTTTCTCACATCTCTAAAGTAAGATGCAATTTCTTCTAATAATGGTAGATCTAAACCTGTATCTCTTTCCGTGCCTTCAACAATCGCAACCATAGTTTCAGTCGCACTATGTCCATAAGTCATACTCATAGATGAAATTGCGGTATCAAGCATATCGATACCCGCATCGATTGCTTTTTGGTATGTTGCAGTACTTAAACCCGTAGTGGCATGACATTGCATCGCTATTGGCACATCTACTGTCTTTTTCAAGCCAAGAATTAACTCTTCAGCTTCATATGGTCTTAATAGTCCGGCCATATCTTTGATACAAATTGAATGACACCCTAAATCTTCAAGCTGTTTAGCTTGGGTTAGCCATGTATCTAAATTGTGAACTGGGCTTTGTGTATATGAAATTGTACCTTGTGCGTGAGCACCTACTTTTACAGCTGATTTAATTGCAGTTTCAAGATTTCTAACATCATTCATCGCATCAAAAATACGGAAAACATCAACACCATTTGTATGAGCGCGTTCAACAAACTTTTCAACAACATCATCAGCATAATGACGGTAGCCTAATAAGTTTTGACCACGCAATAACATTTGCTGCTTAGTATTAGGCATTGCTTTTTTTAATGCCCTAATACGCTCCCAAGGATCTTCACCTAGGTATCTAATACATGCATCAAATGTTGCACCACCCCAAGATTCCATTGACCAATAACCCACTTTATCAAGTTTTTCGGCAATCGGGAGCATATCTTCTAAACGAAGTCGAGTTGCTAAAATTGACTGATGTGCATCTCTTAATACTAACTCGGTAAGTTTTAATTTAGACATAGAATAACCCCTTATGATTTCTTGTGACCATGTTGTTGTCTGTACTGATGAATTGCCCCTGTGATTGCAGCTAAGTGAGCAGCAGGTACAGTTGACGATTTAGTCGTGATTGTATTTTGTGTTTTGGTTTTATTATTTGTTACTGGATCTTCAGCATATTTAGCTAATACAGACGACATTAATTTAACGACTGAAATCAACAACAGTAAAAAAACAAAAACAACTACCATGCCGGTAAGCATTAAATTGGCAGCCTCTAATAACAAAGATGTTATATCCATCTTCTTTTCCTCATTCCCAACAATAAATCTTAACTTAAATCAGTTTAAAACTGTGAATTAATTAACACCCCTGAAACTCAAAAACCTGAATCGAGGTCAAATAATTAAGCTTTAATTCACATTATTTATACAAACATGATAATTACCACGCAAATATTGTCAATTGGTAAAACCAATTAATTTTTCAATAACAGTAAAGCACAATATTTTTACATTGATATATACTAAAAATATTATGTCTTATAAATCATAAGATTAAATTATAATAATTATTAATTTGAATGATGTGACGTTTACGTTAACGTCAATCTTAAAAGTATTTTTTTGCTAATATATTGACAAAACTAGTTAATTTTTTAGCTGGCATTAAAATTGGTAAAGATTCAGGTTGAAAAACACACATTTAAAAATTAACATTTTTGTCAAGAAATGAGGTTTTAATTCTTTTAGTGCGTTATTTTATTTCTTAGAAATGCCAACAAATAGCATAAATAGTTAATATGCAAAATTTTCATGTCGGTAAAATATGACTTATAACTGACTAAAATTGGCTTTAATGGCTTTTATTTGTTCAAAAAAATAATGGCATGATTAAGTTTAAAACTAATAAAACAAGGGGAGCAGCTTAATGATATTTATTATTTATAGTTTGAAGGGTTTTAATTCTCTCTAGCTTGTTATTTTTACTTATTATCAGGCTGATTTAACAAAATAATAAGTGAAACAGCTAGAGAGCTTATAAATGTCTGTGGTTTTAAAACGAGTTTATTCAGAAATGTCCTTCAATCGTTCCCATACAGCAACAACATGTGCCTTATCTTCATCAGATAACTCACCGCCTCGATAGGCTTTTACTAAAGACTTTTCAATATTATTATTAAGCTCTTCAATTGTAAGCGCTAACTCTTCTAGCTGTGCATAACCAACAGCAAGATCGAAGTGCCCTTGAATATAGCTGCCAGCAAATAACTCATCATCAGAGGCTGTTTCAACTAAATGTTCAAAAAATGTTTGCGCCTGATCTACATATTCTTTTAATGTCATTTTTGTTCCTATTGATACCAATTCCAATAAATACATGACCAATTTAAATTTGATCACTAACTTATTAAAGTTGCTATAATTTCTAATTACCAACCGCATACATAACATGATCATTAAACCCAGTGATCACTTTAATATATCCACTTAGTGCTTCATCTAATTCATTGTCGCCTGTATCACTTATCAGAGGACGGCCGTTAAGAGCTTGTAATTTAGTTTTTGTTGCCACTAAAATAATATTATCTCTACCAATTAACCTAATTACTTCTGGGCTTAATTGCTGATTACCTCGACCAAATATATGACCTTGACCACCAATCAAAGTGATCACTAACTTGGTTTTTAATCCTTGCTCTATTTGTTCTTTAATTACTTTTACAAGTTGATTAGCTGTAACATCGGATGCAATTAGTTCATGATCTTCAATAATGTCCACACCAAGTAGCGTGTTATCTAAACCTATTTCTTGCATTACTGCTGCAACTGTAGAGCCTGAACCTATTATATATTTCTCATCATCTTCCATTTGAGAAGCAACATAAGCAGCAATATCATCTAATACAAGTTCGTCGGTTTCCTTACCGCCACTTTTAACGCTTTGTATATATCTCAGCTCAGAAGGTACTTGCATTTCACCATACCTTTTTGCTTTTACACTACCTTGTCTAAATGCAACTTCATCAATATCCATTACATCTGCATCTTGAACTGTAACTAGCTCTCCTGTTACCAATAATTCAACGACACGCCCTGCTGCTTTTGGTGTAATTGCATAAACACCAGAGTGAATTTTACACCCTGCCGGAATACCTAATACAACACAAGTATCTTCCACTGCATGGCATATATTACGAGCAGTGCCATCTCCACCCGCAAACAGGATAAGATCAACACCTTTATCTCTTAAAGTTTGTGCCGCTTTTTCGGTATCCTCAGCAGTAGATTCCTCTTTAGATTGATAAACAACTTGCGTAACAAAACCAAGTTCACTCGCTACCTTCTCACCCATTAATCCAGTAACCGTATAAATTTCCATTTTTGATTGGTAGGGAAGTAAAACTTCAAGTGCAGCGCGTGTTCTTTGGTTTGACTTTGCCACAGCACCTAATTCAAATGCTTGTTGGCTCATATTATCACTGCCTTTAAGCGCAACACTACCGCCCAAACCAGCGACAGGGTTGACTATTAAACCTAACTTAAATTTTTTCATTGTATTTACCAGTTAAATCTTTGTTCTGTTAGTGGCCAAGGAGTTTGATAAAAGTCACTAAATGCTTTTAATAACGCTTGTGTTCTTTGGCAAAACCCGTTTTCGATATATGTTAAAACTTGTTGATGCACTTTCTGTTGAAAGCTCACTCTGCAAGGTTGTTCGCCATTTAAATTATCTGCAGATACATTAAACTTAAACCCTGCAGCCATACATAATGCCCACTCAATTGCCTGTGGTTTTATTTCTACTTTTTCAAATTCAGCCTGTTCGATTTCAGTGCGGCCATCAGGACAGTACCAATACCCATAATCCTCGATCAATCTGCGTTGTTCACCTGCAATTAACCAATGCGCTATTTCATGCAGCCCACTGGCGTAATAGCCATGAGCAAAAATAATTCGGTGAAAATTGTTTTCTTTATCTGCAGGAAGATAGATAGGCTCATCATCACCTCGAATAAGTCGAGTTTGATAATTTTGATAGAATGTATTATCAAAAATAGAAATTAAGTCGGATATTTGGTGCATAAAATATTACTTGGTTTAAACCTAAAAACGAGTGTTCATTTTACAAAATAGTAAAAACAAAAAACACTACTTATATCAATATGAGTAGTGTTTTTTATGTGTTATTTATAGCATTTTTAACTAAAGCTGCCCGGAATTGGACCATGCTCTAAATTAATATGTGGATTTTGCCCACGTTGTCGTAATAAGTGATCCATCAAAGTAATTGCGAGCATCGCTTCTACAATTGGGATTGCACGTATACCAACACAAGGATCATGACGACCTTTAGTGATCATATCTACTGACTCATTATCTGTATTTAAGCTTTGGCCTGGTATAGTAATACTTGAAGTCGGCTTTAATGCGATTGATGCGATAATATCTTGCCCAGTCGAAATGCCAGCAAGTACGCCGCCGGCATGATTTGATTTAAAACCTTCAGGGGTTAACTCATCTCTATGCTCTGAACCTTTTTGTTCTACAACATCAAAACCATCACCCATCTCAACGCCTTTTACCGCGTTAATGCTCATTAATGAATGAGCAATTTCAGCATCTAAACGGTCAAAAACAGGCTCACCTAATCCAACAGGTACATTAGAGGCAACTACTTTTACTTTAGCACCAATTGAATCACCTTGCTTTTTAAGCGCTCGCATATATTCATCTAGTGCTTCAAGTTTAGTTTCATCAGGAAAGAAAAACGGATTTGTTTCAACTAAATCCCAATCAAATTGCTCTGCTTTTATTGGTCCTAACTGACTTAAACATGCTTTTATTTCAATGCCATGGCACTGTTTTAAATATTTTTTAGCAATACCACCTGCAGCAACACGGATCGCTGTTTCTCTGGCTGATGAACGACCACCGCCACGATAATCTCGAATACCGTATTTATGCCAATAAGTATAATCACCATGGCCAGGACGAAATACGTCTTTAATTTTGCCATAGTCTTGCGATCGTTGATCGCCATTTTTAATTAATAAACCAATACTTGTACCAGTGGTTTTACCTTCAAAAACACCTGACAAAATTTGAACTTTATCTTCTTCGCGTCGTTGTGTGGTATAACGACTTTGTCCTGGTTTTCTTCGGTCTAAATCAACTTGTAAATCTTCTTCAGTGATTTCTAATCCTGCTGGACAACCATCTACAACACCACCTAAAGCAATACCATGGCTTTCACCAAACGTACTTACTTTAAATAGTTGTCCAATACTATTACCTGCCATTGATTTTCCTCATTCCCATAAAAATTATCAATATTCGATTAAATGTGACTGTTAATCACACGCCTTTTAAATATGTGCAACCAATTCTTCTTTGGTTAATACAAATACACCTATACCACCATTTTCAAATTCTAACCACGTAAATGGCATATTTGGATAGATAGCTTCCATGTGTACCATAGAATTACCTACTTCGACAAATAATAATCCATTATCAGTCAAGTGTTCAGCAGCTTCAGCTAAAATAGTGCGCGTAACATCTAAGCCATCATCGCCTGATGCTAACCCTAATTCTGGCTCATGATGGAATTCATCAGGCAAATCAGCCATATCTTCGGCATCAACATAAGGTGGGTTTGCAATGATTAAGTCATATTTTTGACCTGGTACACCACTAAATACATCTGACTGTATTGGGAAAACGCGATCTGACTCCATATGCTCATGAATATTAAAATCAGCCACTTCTAGCGCTTCATAAGAAATATCAACCGCGTCAACTTGCGCACTCGGAAATGCTTTAGCCAGTGCAATTGCGATACAACCTGAGCCTGTACACATATCTAAGATACGATTTGTTGGCTTACCATCTTCTAACCAAGTAGAAAAACGATTATTAATAAGCTCTGCAAATGGTGATCTTGGTACTAATACACGCTCATCCACATAAAATGGTAGGCTTGCAAACCATGCTTGATTTGTTAAATAAGGCACGGGTGTTCGATGATTAATTCTGGCTTCTATCAGTGCTGCTAATTGTTGTTTTTCACTGGTGATCAATTTTGAGCTTATAACATCTCGAGGCATATCTATAGGTAAGTGAAGCGAAGGTAAAATTAAACTAACAGCCTCATCCCATGCATTATCAGTACCGTGACCAAAAAACAATCCTGCTTGAGAAAACTGACTTGCACTGAAACGCAACCAGTCATTTATCGTTTCAAGTTCATTAATTGCTTCATTGAGTATTTCAGGCGTTATTTGTGCTTCATTCATTGTATTTCAACTGACCGATATTATATTCCCCCATTATACCCAAGCAAGGATAAGATGCGAGTTTCAGTTGGAATTAACTCCCAGTGAAAAGCGCAATTTGAGCTGCTTTGCTATATATCCGAATATAAATAATATTGTCTTGATATTATTTTTGAGATTTTAGCTATTTTTAATTAAACTTGTGCCATGAAAAAAGAATTGCAACAAATCAAAAAAAGCATAGTGAAAGATATGCAACAAAAAGCGGATGCAGAAGCCAAAAAGCGCGCCGAATCATCTGAGCCTAACGCCCTGCCAGAGGATGATGCAGATTTATTTAAAGATATGTTTGGTGGCACAAAAAAATTACAACAAGATAAAGTTGTTTTTAAGCGAAATACCCTACAAAAAAAACATGAAATTGAAGAAGAAGCAAAGAAAAAACGCTTAGCTGAGTTTTATTTTTCCGATGAATACGTGCCTAACTTAGAAAATAATGGCACTATTAGCTATGTTCAGCCAGGTCAAGATACGTATTTAGCAAAACAGTTAAGGCGAGGTGATTTTTACCCAGAACTCGTACTTGATTTACATGGTTTAAATAAAGAACAAGCCAAAGAAGAGCTCATCGCTTTAATCGCTGAATGTAAAAAACAACATTATCGCTGTGCTTGTATTGTTCACGGTATTGGTGAATATATATTAAAGCAAAAGGTGCCGCATTACTTAGTACAACATCCTGATATACTGGCGATGCATCAAGCACCGTTAGAATTTGGCGGTAAAGGTGCTTTATTAGTTGTGATAAACCAACCTACAAATCCTAAGTTTTAAGTTTTAAGTAATGAGATGAAGCGATTAATCTATTACGCTTTATCTCATTTAAAGTCTATTTGGTGACTTTAAACCCACTAATTCACCTTGGCCTTTATCCTCATCATATTCAATACAAGCAATCGCTGCCGTATCAAATATAGGCATTTTACCAGGACAAAGTTCGCCAACTAAGTAACTAACCAAAGGCATATGGGCAACCACTAACCAATTTTGATTATCTGGATTCAATGCAATTAAAGCCTGTAAAAAGTCACAAGTATGAGCAGGGCTTGCTTCAGGAATGAAATCTGTGGATGTTTGCTCGAATTTTATATTGTTTTGCCCTTGCTTCATCAATTGATATGTTTGTTGCGCTCTGACATAGGGACTAACTAAAACGGCATCAACAGAAGCTGTTCTTTCAAGCCACTTACTCATGGCTTCGACTTCACTGATACCAGAGTTTGTTAAGGTTCGGCTCGCATCATCGGCACACATAGGCGATGCTTGACCATGTCGCATAATAAAGATCTTTTTCATTTAGGATACATTCGCTACTAATAAAAATTAAAGTGAAAAGAATAGCCAGGCTTGGTTAATTTCAGCTATATTACTAATACACCTAGTAAAAAACTTGTGCTTTTAATGTTCAGGCAAAAAGAATAACCACCTGAAGCTGTCAGCAAAAAGCTCCTAAATACCCGACATTTACATTAAGGGTATGTAAATTCTGATTTGGAGCCATCTTTTGAAACAAACCATAAAAATTAGTAATAATGATAGCAGAACTTATCACAGTCTTACACTAAACAATGGTCTTAAAGTTTTACTTACCCAAGATCTAGATAGCGATAAATCCGCCGCGGCACTGACTGTGAACGCAGGACATTTTGACGACCCTGAAGAAAGGCAAGGATTAGCACATTTTTTAGAACATATGCTATTTTTGGGCACCGATTTATATCCAGAACCAGGCGCATTTTCTAAATATACCAGTCAACATGGTGGTAGTTGTAATGCTTGGACTGGCACCGAACACTCTAGCTATTTTTTTGATATAGATTGCCAATACTTTAGCGATGCCCTCAAACAGTTTAGCCGGTTTTTTATCAACCCATTATTAAGCACAACCGCTACAAATAAAGAAAGAAACGCAATAGATGCAGAGTTTAAGTTAAAACTTAAAGATGACAGCAGAAGGATTTATCAAGCTCATAAAGAAACCGTTAATTTAAAGCACCCTTTCTCTAAATTTTCTGTAGGCAGTTCAAATACATTAGCCGATAAAGATCAATGTATCAGCGAAGAAATCAAAGCTTTTTTCAATGAACATTACATCGCAAAAAGAATGACATTAGTTTTATGCTCTGGACATCCCATTGATACGCAAATAGCCCTAGTTGAAGAGTTATTCGATAAATTAAATAATATAAATATAAAAAAAGTGCCTATATCAGAGCCTTTATATCAAACTGAGCATTTACAAAAGTTAATTTATATTGAGCCACATAAACATATGCAAAAACTTATCGTCAGTTTTGCTATGCCGAATATTGATACCTTTTATAAACATAAAACGGTCAGTTTTATGGCGCATATTTTAGGTTATGAAGGCAAAGGCTCATTATACGATATTTTAAAAGAAAAAGGCTGGCTCAACAGTTTAACAGCCGGCGGTGGTATAAATGGCAGTAACTTCAAAGACTTCAATTTGAGCATTTCATTAACCGATGAAGGAATTGATCATTATCAGGATATCGTAGAGACAATATTTGCTTTTTTACCCTTATTAAAACACCAGTTAGATACCTTGATACCTTTATATAATGATAAAAAATCACTTTTACAAATTGCTTTTGAAAACCAAGAAAAATCTAAAGTCATCGATTTTGTTCATGGTCTAAGTATTAATATGCATCACTATCCAACTGAGGATTATGTGCAAGGTGACTACTTAATGGACGGTTTCAATGAATACCAATGGCTAAAAGTACTTAACTGGCTTAAACCAAATAATATGCGCATTGTATTAATTCATCCTGATGTGAAAACAAATAAAAAAGCAGCTTGGTACCAGACACCATATAAATGCGAATCAATTGATAAACAATGGATTGAAACTCTTAAAGGCATCAATACGCCTGTTGATGAAATGCAATTACCGAAACCAAATCCTTATTTAACCAATCAAATCCATTTACTGCCTTTAGAAGCTAAAAGCCAAGCTCCTGAAAAATTAATATGTCAGCCAGGTATAGAGTTTTGGTATCAGCAAGAGCAAGAGTTTAGGCTTATAAAAGGTCACTTTTATATGGCGTTAGACTCATATTTTGCAGTACAAAGTGTAACAAATATGGCGTTAACAAGATTATTTAGTGATTTATTTATGGATCATGTTGCTCAAGACTTTTATCCAGCAGAATTAGCAGGTTTAAGTTATCAGTTATCTATTCACCAAGGCGGTTTAACTTTACATACATCCGGTATTTCAACCAATCAGTTAAGCCTAGTTGAAGGACTACTATCTAAGTTATTTAATAGTGATTTTAAGCAACAGCGCTTTGAAGAATATCAAAAGCAACTTTGCCGACATTGGAACGCAGGTAATCATAATAAACCTGTGAGTCAATTATTCAGTTTTTTAAGTGCTAAATTATTACCTTGGAATCCAACACCTGAATCTTTAGCCGATGCATTAAAGCAAGTCACTTTTGAAGAGTTTACAGCTTTCACTAAACACCTATTTAAAGAAATTCATGTTCAAGCTTTATTACATGGTAATTGGCAAAAGCAAGATGCCTTTAAGTTTAACTCTGTCATTGAAAAACACCTCAATAAACAAAAGCCGATAGATGATTTAAATCGCCCTACTACTATTTTAGATAAACCTATACTCAAAACTTTTGCTTTAGCCCATGAAGACCATGCTATGGTCATTTATTACCAAGCGCTTTCAAATAGTGTTGATGAAAAAGTAAAAATGATGTGTTTGAATCACTTAATATCACAAGATTTCTTCCAAGAACTCAGAACACAAAAACAGCTGGGGTATCTTGTTGGAACAGGTTATGCGCCTCTCAATAGCAGAGCGGGAATAGCTTTTTACATTCAATCTCCAGAGGTTGATGCTAACGAATTAATTAAACATACTCATAGTTTTACAAACCAATACGTAGAAACGATTCGAAGCATGTCTGATGATAACTGGATTAAAAGCAAGCAAGGTTTATTAACGCAAGTACAAGAAAAAGATAAAAATTTAAGACTCAGATCTTTACGTTATTGGTTGTGCTTAGAGAATCAAGATTTTAAATTTACAATGCAAAACAGATTGGTTAAATCATTAAAATCTCTTTCAAAAGAAGATATGTACCAATACGCATTAGAGACCTTTAGTAAAGATAGAGCGCGAATAGAGTACAGTTCAAAAAGCTAAAAATGCTAGAAGCCTTTGACACTAGGCTTTCATTACATTAGTGTGAGAGGTCAAAATAAAAATAACGAGGTAAAAGTTGCATCTTATGCAAACTATAAATAAATATACCTTAAAATTTAGTGTTTTTTTTGTGCTATTTTATTCTTCAGCGGCTTTTTGTTTAGAAGTAAGTGTTGTTGAATCAATTGCGGCTATCCCTATTATTTTCATGGCTATATCCCTCCCTATTGCGTTATTTGGCATATACAAACTAAGACGTTCAAAAAAAGAATTAAAACACTCTGAAGAGCGCCTAAAAAGTAGCTTAGTTGGTAGTGGTGATACTTTGTGGGATTGGAATATTTCGACCGGTGAAATGAACCGAATGAATGACGGTCAGTTTATAGAGCAAGATGAAAACGTAACAACACCACCTAATAGAAAACATATTCATCCAAAAGATTTACCTAAAGTTGATTTATTACTTAAACAACACTTTTCAGGACACACCTCTTTTTTTGAAGCCAGCTACCGAACTAAAGATAATTTAGGAAACTGGCGCTGGGTATTAGATAGAGGCAAAGTAATTGAACATACAGCTAATTTAAAACCAAAAAGAATGACTGGTACGGTTAAAGATATTAGTCGTATTAAATCAACTGAAGAGCATTTAAATTTATTTGCTAAATGTATTGAAAATTTATCAGACCCTATCGCTATTTATGATAAATCATTTAATTTTGTAGAAGTAAATCCAAGTTATTTAAAAGCTTTTGGCGGCCAAAAAGCACAATATATTGGCAAACGTTTCGCTTTACATGGCTATAAAGATACTTATATAGAAAAGCTCAAAAAAGTATTAGCTGAAAAAGGCCATTGGCAACAAGAGCTAAAATTACCAAACCAAAAGAATAAGCTTATTCCAATTGATATGTCTATTGATGTCGTTAAAAATAAAACAGGTAAAATTTCTCATTTTATTGTTTTATATAGTGATATTAGTGAACGAAAACAAGCTGAATCAGAACTACAAAAACTATCGAACAGAGATAGATTAACAGGTTTACCGAATCGAACCGCATTTTTTAGTAATCTCAAAAAGTTAGTAGATCTACGTACACATCATGCGTTACTGGTATTTGATTTAGACAATTTCAAAAAAATAAATGATTCTTTAGGTCATCAACTTGGTGATATGTTGTTATGCCGCTTAGCAAATAGACTCAGTAAAATAACCAGACAACAAGATAGTATTTATAGATTAGGTGGCGATGAATTTGGTTTAGTCATGACCAATACAAATGATATTCATACTATTACCCGTACTGCTAAAGAGTTTTTAGCCGAAATAATTAAACCATTTCATATGTCTGGCCATGAGCTTGTAATTACATCAAGCACCGGTGTTGTTTTATTTCCTGAAGATGGTAATAGCCCTGAAATATTATTAAAAAATGCAGATACCGCTATGTATCATGCTAAAGAGCAAGGTAATCGCTATTTATTTTTCAATGATACAATGAACAAACAAGCAGTGAAACGCCTGCAAATTGAAAACTTAATGCGCTACGGTTTAAAAGAAGATCAATTTTGTGTGTTTTATCAGCCAAAAATGAACCTGAAAACGGGTGAGTTAATGGGAATGGAAGCTTTAGTGCGCTTTATCACGCCTAAAAAAGGCCTTATTAGCCCAGTTCAATTTATTCCAATCGCTGAAGAAACGGGTCAAATCATTGAAATTGGTGAAGTCGTTTTAGAAAAAGCCTGCAGAGATGTTAAGCAGTGGCTTGATAAAGGACTCTTTAATGGCAGAGTAGCAGTTAACTTATCTGCTAAGCAGTTCTCATTACCTGATTTAACCCAGCGTATTGACCGTATTTTACAAAAACACAATTTACCTTCATATTTCTTAGAGTTAGAGATCACCGAAGGTACGGTAATGGACGATCCAAAAGATGCTATCAACATAATGAAGTCACTCAGTGCCCGAGGTATACATTTAGCGATGGATGACTTTGGTACTGGCTATTCATCTTTGGCACTCTTAAAAGAGTTCCCGCTTAATACATTAAAAATTGATAAAGCTTTTATAGATGATATCGGCTCAAAACGAGGGCGAAATATGGTTGATTCTATTGTTACAATTGCCCATAACTTAGATTTAGATGTTGTAGCAGAAGGTGTAGAGTATTCAGATCAAATAGATATTCTTAATGAACTGAATTGTGAGATATTACAAGGTTATCATTATTCAAAACCTTTATCTGCAGAACAATTTGAAGCTTTTTTATTAAAACAGAATGGCAACCCCCAATCTCGATTGAGTTTAGTTAGCTCATAATTAAAGTACAAGCGCTCATAGATAAAACATTTAACAATGTGATTATTCTAATGGGCTTTTTTGTAGTAAAATCCTCTTATAGCAATTCTATTAAGTTAGTGATCTAATATAAATTAGGATAAATATTCAAGAGCATAGGTTTTTTGTTCCAAACTAAACCTAAGTACCTATATCCATGTAGGCAAGACGCTTGATTGAGCAATAGCTGGCTATTGGGATTGAAAGCACAGGTTTATAGTTCCAGACTAAATCTTAGTACCTGCATCCATGTAGGCAACGCAGCTATTGTATATTTAGACCATTTAGATTGCTCACATATTTATTGGAATTGGCATTATATTCTACCGTCTCATTAAAAGGCTCAAAATGAACCCTATAATTCAAATTTTAAATGAATCAAATATAAGTAAAGAAAAAACGCAAGAGCTTTTCCAAGCCTTAACAGAAAACCCTATGATGGCAATGGCTTTGATCCAAACTATGGGCATAGCGCCAGAGAAGCTTCAGCAAATTATGGGTTTAGTGATGACAAATCCAAACCTTATTAAAGAAGCAGTTGAAGAGCTAGGTCTTGATTTTTCTAAAGTTGAAGCCGCAAAAGAAAAGTTAAAAGAAGGTTTAAATAAATAACCTCAGCTTAATATATATTTACTAGCAAATATAAAGTTAGTATTTAAGCTTTAAAAACTAAAAAAGGCGACCTAAGTCGCCTTTTTGCTATCTGAAATTTAAACTAATTATTCAGACTTGTCAGTTTCAGGTAAAGCGACAGCAACAGCTAATTCAACTAATGAATCAGGGTTTGCTTTACTTGGTGCATTTGTTAATAAACAAGATGCTTGTGTTGTTTTAGGGAAAGCAATCACGTCACGGATATTATCAGTACCGCATAACAACATTGCTAAACGGTCTAAACCAAATGCTAAACCAGCATGAGGTGGCGTACCGTATTTTAATGCATCAAGTAAGAAACCAAATTTGTCTTCTTGCTCTTGTGCTTCAATACCTAAAATACGGAAAGCTACAGCTTGCATATCAGTGTTATGGATACGAACCGAACCACCACCAACTTCATAACCATTTAATACCATATCGTATGCATCTGAGATTGCAGAAGCAGGATTTGCTTCTAATTCTTCAGCTGTCATATCTTTAGGTGCCGTAAATGGATGGTGAACTGCGTGAAGTGTACCTTCATCATCTTCTTCAAACATTGGGAAATCAACAACCCAAAGTGGTGCCCATTTATTTAAATCTGTTAATTCAAGGTCTAAACCAATCTTAAGACGTAACGCGCCCATAGCTTCGTTTACAACATTTGTTTTATCAGCACCAAATAGGATGATATCGCCAGTTTGTGCATTTGTGCGCTCAAGTAATGCGTTGATCACATCTTCATTTAAGAACTTTGCAACTGGAGATTGAATGCCTTCAACACCTGCATCACGATCTTTAATTTTCATCCATGCTAAACCTTTAGCACCGTAGATACCGATGAATTTAGTGTATTCATCTAATTGCTTACGAGATAACTGTGCACCACCTGGTACGCTTAAAACTGCAACACGGCCTTTTTCATCATTAGCAGGACCTGAGAATACTTTAAACTCAACATCTTTCATTAAATCAGCTACGTCGATTAGCTCTAATGGATTACGTAAATCAGGCTTATCAGAACCGTAACGAGTCATCGCCTCGTAATAAGGCATTACCGGGAAAGCACCTAAATCAACATTAAGTAATGACTGCCACATTTCAGTGATCAGTTTTTCTGTCATAGCACGAACTTGATCTGAGCTCATGAATGACGTTTCGATATCTATTTGCGTAAATTCAGGCTGACGATCAGCACGTAAATCTTCATCACGGAAACATTTTACAATTTGATAATAACGATCAAAACCAGACATCATTAACATTTGTTTAAATAACTGAGGTGACTGAGGTAAAGCGTAAAAAGAACCTTTGTGAACACGACTTGGAACTAAGTAATCACGGGCACCTTCAGGTGTTGCTTTAGTTAGTACAGGTGTTTCAATATCTAAGAATTCATTACTGTCTAAGAAATTACGAACAAAGCTGCTAGCTTTTGCACGTAATTTAATACGATCGCTCATTTCGATACGACGTAAATCTAAATATCTGTATTTTAGACGCATTTCTTCAGAGTTTTTCTGATTAAAATCTAATGGTAATGGCTCAGAACGGTTAATGATCTCCAGGCTTTTACCTAAAATCTCAACTTCACCCGTTGCCATATCTTTGTTGATTTGACTTTCAGGACGAGCACGTACAATACCCGTTAACTTCACACAAAATTCATTACGTAAATTCGTTGCATTATCCATTAAACCAGCAACATCAGGATCAAAAACTACTTGTACAATACCTTCTCTGTCTCTTAAGTCTACAAAGATTAAGCCGCCTAAATCACGACGTTTATTGATCCAGCCACATAGTTCAACAGTTTGATCTACATGAGTATTGTTTAATTGTCCGCAGTATATCGAGCGCATAGTTTTCCTATCAGTCAAATGACCTGATGAGTTGTTATAAATAATTGCTGCTGATTATACCCAAATAACACATAAATGCGAGCATCTACGCAAGAGTTAAAGGGGAGTATTTATTAGGTTTAAGTCATTTTATTTAATCAAGTATTTTAAATTTAAAAAAGTGATTTCGGATCCATCCTATAAAAAACTGAATTAAAGTTTCAATCAATATAATTCATAATTTAACAAAATCAGATATAATTCCTTTTTTGAGGAATTAGCATGTCTGCAAACAAGTACTTTTTACATTATCCAGAAAATATTCAGAACCAAGTAATGCAACTTATTAACAATAATAAAGTTAAAACCTATTTATTGAATAAATACCCCACCCCCCACAATATCAATTCTGATAAAGCGCTTTATCAATATGCGAATGATTTAAAACAACAATACTTACGTAATACGCCTCAAATCAGCAAAGCCTTATATGAGAAGCAAAAAGACTTAATTCAAAATGCACTTGGCACTCATACATTTGTCAGCAGAAATCACGGCGGCAAGCTAAAAAGTAAACATGAAATAAGGATCGCACAAAGCCTAAAATCTGCACCTGATGAAATGCTAAAAATGCTGGTAGTACATGAACTGGCTCATTTTAAAGAAAAAGATCATAACAAAGCTTTTTATAAATTATGCGAGCATATGCAACCACAATACCATCAAGTTGAGCTCGATATGCGTTTATTCTTAGTTTTAATTGATCAGGGAGAGTGCCTTTTTTAGTTTTTGATGATGTTTTTTTAAACATGTTTGCTTTATTTAAAACTTAATATTAATCTGAACACTTAACTAATAGATTAATTTTTTATAGGTCCAGATATGAGCCAAGCATTAATCATTGCCGAAACAATTAATAATAATATAAGGCATATTCAGTTTAACCGTCCTAAATACAAAAATGCACTTACTGAGCAAATGTATCAAGATTTAACGCAGTTTTTACTTGATGCTGAACAAGACAGTAATATCCACGTCATTATGATCACAGGTGATGAAAATGATTTTTGTGCCGGTAACGACTTAAACGATTTTATAAATAACCCCCCTACCAATACTCAAGCAAGCGCGTTTATATTTTTACTTACTTTAAATCGACTTTCAAAACCGTTAATCGCTGGCGTATCAGGTTCTGCTATCGGTATTGGCACAACCATGCTACTACATTGTGATTACGTTATTGCAGCCAAAGAATCAGTATTTAAAATGCCATTTGTCAGTTTAGGTTGTACGCCTGAAGGTGGCTCAAGTTTAATCTTGCCCATGTTAATTGGCCAAAGAAAAAGTGCACAACTATTGATGCTTGGCGAAAACTTTAATGAAAACCAAGCGCAAGATTTCGATATAATCAATCAAGTATGTAATACAGGAGAATGTTTACAAAGCACGCTTGATATAGCTAAAAAAATGGCACGTCAGCCACCAGCATCAATACAAGCCGCGAAACAAATTATGAAGGCAAATATTGTAAATCAAATCGAACAAACAATTTTAGGTGAGGGGGAGTTATTTATTCAAAGGTTGCAATCTCCCGAAGCAAAAGAAGCCATAACCGCTTGTATCGAAAAACGACAACCTAATTTTAATTGAGCTATGCCAGTGGTTGAGACTCTAATGTTTTAACCACTTCCTCTTGGGCTAACATTAAACGTATCTGGCTATTCGCATCACTTCTTACTTCTGATTTATGCCAACGTTTCCAGCACTCTATGTTTTGCCAATCTGTTATAATTGTGCGCTTATTTTTATTATTTATATCTACATAAGAAGTACCAGAAATAAATCCTTTAGCACCCATCACAGCTGTCAGTGTATTTTTCAATTGCGCATCATAAGTTGATTCCATATCATCTGCGATAATGCGTTCAATAATTACTTTGATCATAATATTTCTCCAAACAATAGCTTTGTATACCTATATTATACCAATTGTATTAAGTAAGTACCCACTCAGAGCTTTTGGGGGTTTTCAATTCTAGGCATGTTATCGCAGTAATGGCTATTCCCTTAAAAGATAACATAACAACGAAGTGTAAATCCCCAGAGGCTCCTGTAAGCCGGGTTTGAAAACGATTTATACTGCGTTAAATAATTTTGAAATAGAATAACTATGACTTCAATTATTTGCCTTGTCTAAAGCGCTTTTAACTCCCGCTGAATGGAAAATTAATTAGTACAATTGGTATTGTTTAACTTATTTAATAAAATATAGCCAGAGTATTTTAAGTTAATGTAAGTAAATAATACTTATTGATTAGTATAATAAATATATATTTGAATATGGCGTTAGGCAGAACTAGATAATTTTAGATGAATAGAGTTAATATTAATAAGAATTAATGGTTCACTTACTACAAAAAGTAAGTAATAAGTGAACTTTATTTAAGTTAAGCTTTAAAGTCCTAATTCAGCCATGAAGTCGTCATCAATATCATCGACAGCAGGTGCTTCATCTTTTACTTTAGCAGCAGCTTTATTATTTTTAGCTTCACGCTCTATCACTTCATCAGGATCGATTGCTTCAGCGATATCAAAATCATGTAATTTAATAAATTCTGTTTTATCCATAGCAAGTTCAAGATAAAATATATTTTGATTTTTAGTTGTAAAAGTAACTCGTCTTGCTTGAGGTCTATCCATCGCAGTATCTACAGAAATTTGAACTAACTTATTGATAGCCATCATTTTAGGTTGATTTTGCGTAATGGAAGTATGCAATTGCTCTCTGACTTTACCTGTGAAATCACCTACGATCTGGTTCATTAATTCGCCCATGACATTTGAAACATCATCTGACATATGGCTACTGGCAATTTCAGACTCTGGCATACCCATATTACGCATATAGTCTTGGTAAATTTCCATTGCAGCTTGTGCAGTGAAATTTGATACTACAATGCCGTTAAAACCACCATCAAACAATACAAAACACCCAATATCTGGTCGTAAACATGTTCTGGTTATTTTTTGCACCATAGCAGAGTAACTTATTTTATTACCACTGGCTGTAGATAAAACCTCTGTAAATGACTGACATAAGGTTACGAGAATATCATCAGTTGTGATTGTTTTATTCTTTTTCATTTATCCTCTCTAGAACATGATTTTACTCAACTATTAGAAGTGTAACCTACTTTTAGTGAAATTGAATGCTAGGACCATAAATATTCCAAAGTGATAAATCTCACTTTAACGCTGACTAATCAAAACAAAATGCGTAAAATAGCGTTATTAATATTAAGTGAGTTGAAAAAGTGACAATTAAAGACAACATATATGCTGATAAACAAGCAGTAGAAGATTTTAGTTTTGATGCAAAAGTGGTCGAAGTATTCCCTGATATGATCCAACGCTCAGTTCCTGGCTATACAACAATAGTCAGTACTATGGGCAAACTTGCTGGTCAGTATGCACAAAACAACTCTAATATTTATGATTTAGGTTGCTCTTTAGGCGCTGTCACTTTAACTATGCGCCGCAATATCAACAAAGATAACTGCCAAATAATTGCATTAGATAACTCACAACCTATGGTTGAACGTTGTAAATTACATTTAGAGGGTTTTCGCTCTGATATCCCTGTTGAGGTTAAATTAGGTGATATCACCCAGTGTGAAATAAAAGATGCGTCGGTTGTTGTACTAAACTTCACGTTGCAATTTATACCTAAAGAGCAACGCCTTGCTTTACTTGAACAAATATACAAAGGCCTTAAGCCGGGCGGCATATTATTATTAAGTGAAAAAATCCGTGGCGAAAATGAGCAAACCAACGAATTGCTCATAGATCTACACCACGACTTTAAACGTGCAAATGGTTATTCTGAGCTTGAAATTAGCCAAAAACGCACTGCAATTGAAAATGTAATGCAGCCCGATACTTTAAGTAGCCATTTAACCCGATTACAAAACATCGGTTTCTCTCAAACACAAGTCTGGTATCAGTGTTTCAATTTTTGCTCTTTAATAGCAATTAAATAGTTTAGGATAAGTTTAAACATGAACAATAAATTTAAAGAGTTTTACGCCCAAATTGCGCAAACAGAGCTGAGTCCTTGGCTAGAAACGCTACCTACTCAGCTACGAGAGTGGCAATATGAGGCTGCACATGGTGACTTACCAAAATGGGAAAAAGTTTTAAAAAACTTACCTAAAACTAATACCAAACATATTAATATCACCGATAAAGTTGAATTTGGCACTGCAGATGAGTTATCAATTGGTCATGATAAAAAAATTACGCACTTATTAAAACGCATGATGCCTTGGCGTAAAGGGCCTTATCATATTCATGGCATTCATATTGATACTGAATGGCGAAGTGATTGGAAGTGGGACCGTTTATTACAGCATATCTCTCCTCTTGAAGGTAAAACTGTGCTTGATATTGGTTGTGGCAGTGGTTATCACTTATGGCGAATGCGTGGTGAAGGCGCTAACTTAGTTGTTGGTATCGACCCAACTGATTTATTTTTATGTCAGTTCCATGCTATCAAACACTTTAATCCAGATCCTAAAGTTCATTTGATCCCTGTAGGTGTAGAGGCATTACCTGAATTAAAAGCCTTTGATACTGTGTTTTCTATGGGTGTTTTATATCACCGCCGTTCACCAATTGACTTTTTAGCACAGCTAAAAGCCCAATTAAAACCTGGCGGCGAGTTAATATTAGAAACCTTAGTAATTGAAGGTGACGAACAAGCTGTATTAATGCCGACAGATCGTTATGCAAAAATGCGTAACGTTTGGTATATACCAAGTTGTGAAGCGTTAAAGTTATGGATGACACGTGTCGGATTTAAAGATATCAAAGTAGTAAACGAAGATACGACCTCTTTAGGTGAACAAAGAGCTACCGATTGGATGGAAACAGAGTCCTTAGAAGACTTTTTAGATCCTAACGATAGATCAAAAACAGTTGAAGGCTACCCTGCTCCACTTAGAGCGATATTTATTGCTAAAGTATAGTGAAACAGTGCAGCTACTGTAGACGGGACTTTAGTCGCGTAAATTATTTCACCCTAAATTAAGATTGGGTTCATCAAAATAACTTTGCAGCAGCTTAACAAACTTAGCAACATGAACACCATCCATTAGGGCATGATGCACTTCTATCGACAGTGGCATCATGCCACTGCTTTTATCATATTCACCATAGACCAATTTAGGAATTCCTAACTCATTTGGTAAGTGTGTTGCGTGTTTAAATGAAGTAAAATTCAGCCAAGGTAATACCGAAATATGTAAAGTATTTAATTGACCTTCATTATTATTAAAGTCATTTGAGATAAAATCAGCTCGTTTAGCCTTATCTGCAGCTAATTTTGCTTTGCTATCAAACTGATTAAAGTTGTTGTCATAATCAATATAACTAAATCTAAAAGACTCATCTTCACATAATTGCACAACACTGGCATTGACTGGTTTAACTGCCAATGCATCATCATTCTTTATACGCAAACACATAGGTTGATAATTATTAGCCGCTTTAAGTGTTAAAAATAAATAGCTGTGAAAAAAGGAAAGTCTATTATTTTTTGCAAATACAAATAAGTCTTTCACATTCAAATTTACTGTAATATTAAAATAAGGATCAGAAAAACCTTTAAAAAACTCAAAATGTTGTGCTCGTGGCCAAGTTTTTAAATCAATTTTTGTCACATTATTCATATTCATTCCAAAAACAAAATCCCCGTAATTTACGAGGATTTTAAAGTATTACATCATTTTACATGAAATTAAGCATGTTTTATAAACCGTTTTTTATGATTTCTTGCGCTAATTCATCTGCAATTAAGTGAGTCGATTTTTGCTCAATTTTAGAGCGGTCAAATATTTCACATAACGTATTATAAATACCTTCAACATGTTTAGTTGAAGCAGCTTCATTATAACCGCCTTCATGTGTTTCATACCAAACATTAATAATACCGCCCGCATTAATCACATAATCAGGGGCATATAATACGCCTTTTTCACGTAATATTTCACCGTGGCGGCATTCCGCAAGTTGATTGTTTGCACAACCCGCTATGATTTTAGCTTTAATGCGAGGAATGGTTTCATCATTAACTGTTGCACCTAATGCACATGGCGCATACACATCAACATCTAAGTCGTAAATTTCATCAATACCGACAGCCTTTGCATTAAAATCATTAACCACGCGATCGATAGAAGCTTGATTTATATCTGTTACAAATAATTCGGCGCCTACTGAATGTAAATGTTTACATAAACCATAAGCGACAGCGCCTAATCCTTGAACAGCAACTTTAACACCGCTTAAATCCTCATGGCCATTTAAATGTTTAAAAGCCGCTTTAATACCTAAAAATGTACCTAAAGCTGTAAAAGGTGATGGATTACCACTTTTTCCTTCAAGGCCTAATACATAATTAGTTTCTTTATTCATAATAGCAACATCACCAGTAGTGATGTTTACATCTTCTGCGGAATAATAACTACCACTTAAGCGTTCAAGTTGACGACCAAATGCTCTAAAAAGCGCTTCTGATTTTATTTTTTTTGCATCGCCAATAATAACCGATTTACCGCCACCAAATGGTAATCTTGCAACTGCATTTTTATAAGTCATCCCTTTTGATAAACGCAGTACGTCATAAACAGCATCTTCATCGCTAGCATAGTCCCATAAGCGACAACCACCAACAGCAGGACCGAGTTTAGTATTATGTACTGCGATAATGGCTTTTAAGCCTGACTCTTTGTCAGAACAAAAAACCACTTGTTCATGGTTATCAAATTCAACTTGATTAAATACAGTCACTTTTATTCTCCGAAGTTAAGTGCGCCCCTAAACCCATATTAAGTTTAGTATCAACTAGGTGCTTTTACTGATTTATTGCGATTGAGAGGACTCTATCATTTACTTTACTCGCTTGCTACTTTTTAGGATAACAAGCTAGTTTAGAAATAAAAACCTCTAATAAACCCAATAAAAAAGTATTTTTATACATATATAATGCGATACTGCTTATTAATATGGATTTATTATTCAATTTTGTTGGTTGTTAATTTAAAATTGCTTGAAGAGTTTTATCATTAAAAATTTATGTCAATTCTGCGTTACACAATTTAAATAACTTCAGTATAAAAATTAAAATTGTTGCATTTTAATATTCTAAATATTTATAGCTTAGATAAATAAATTCCAGAGTCTTCTGTTTAAATTTAATTACACAAACAACTAAAAATTGACATAAAACCATAGCCTAGTAGTTAATCCATTTTAAATTAACAAGTTAAAACAAAATCCAACTGTATAAAAATAGGTACAATAAGATATAAATAAAAAATAAAAAACTTATACCTCTAAATATATAAAAAAAACAAATTACCCAAATTTGACACAAGTACAAAAAGGCTATTTATTAGTTAACACCAATTTAACATTTAACTTGGTTCCTATGCATATTCAGAATAATGAAATGCAATTTTAAAATAATACAGAGATCTTAGAGAAATGAATAATAAAACTAAAATAAGTTTAGCTACAGGGTTTGCCTTATCTCTCATAACATCAGGCATTCAAGCGAGTACAAGCGCTCAATTAGAATCAACAGATAGCACTCAACGATTTATTGTGCACCTAAATGACAGCGCTATCTTTAAGGCACAATCTACAGCTCAGTCTGCCCATAAGGTACAAGCTGCAAAACTTTCATTAATGCAAACAACTGCCAATAATGTAAATGCAAAACTAGTTCATACGCTGTCAGATATTAATGCGATTGCAGTTGAGTTAAATGCACAGCAAAAAGCAGCTTTACTTAAAGATGATAATGTTAGCTTGGTTGAAGTCGATCCTAAACGTTACATTTCTTCTGAATCTACACCGTATGGTATTTCTATGGTGCAAGCGCAACAGCTTTCTGATGCTCAAAGTAATCAAATAAAAGTATGTATTATGGATACTGGTTACACATTAAATCATCCAGATCTGCCAAATTCAGGTGTGACAGGCGATGATGGTTATGGCTCAAATGATACTGGTAATTGGTATAACGATGGCAATGGCCATGGTACTCATGTGGCAGGTACGATTGCAGCGATTGGCGGTAACAACAAAGGCGTAGTTGGTGTTAATCCTTCTGGTCAATTAGGCTTACATATCGTAAAAGTATTTAACGATTCTGGACGTTGGGCATATGGTTCTGATTTAATTGCAGCTATTGGCCAATGTGAGGCAGCTGGTGCAAATATTACTAGCATGAGCTTAGGTGGTGGTGGCTCATCTACTGCTGAAAAACAAGCATTTGATAATAGCTATAACCGTGGCATGTTACATATTGCCGCCGCAGGTAATGATGGCAATTCAAGTATGTCGTATCCGGCATCTTATGATTCTGTTGTATCTGTAGCAGCTGTAGACAGCTCTGGTACCAAAGCTTCTTTCTCTCAATATAACTCTCAAGTTGAAATTGCTGCACCTGGTGTAGGTGTAAACTCGACTTGGAATAATAACGCCTATAAATCAATAAGCGGAACTTCAATGGCGACACCACATGTTTCTGGTGTAGCTGCGCTTGTTTGGTCAAATAATTTAAACTGTTCAAATAAACAAATTAGAAATGGCTTAAATGCGACAGCACAAGATAAAGGTGCTTCTGGTCGAGATACATCTTATGGTCATGGTATTGTAAAAGCAAAAGATGCCAGTGATTATTTAAACAACTGTGGCACAGTAACGCCAGATGAAAAACCTGTTGCTAACTTTAGTCATTCAGTCAGTGGTAAATCAGTTAGTTTTAATGATAACTCTACAGATGATAAAGGTATAAACAGTTACGCGTGGAACTTTGGTGATGGCTCAAGTTCGAACTCGAAAAACCCAACGCATACCTATTCTGCGGACGGCGACTACACTGTAACACTCACTGTGACAGATACAATCAATCAAACAGGCAGTAAAACAAGTAAAGTTACTATCGGTACTGTAAGTGAAACTTGTGACGGCTATACAGCTTGGAGTCCTACAACTAACTATCAAATAGATGATTTAGCATCTTATAATAACCGTAAATACAAAGCGACTTGGTGGTCAACAGGGGCTAAACCTACTGTTTACACAAATGTTTGGCAAGATCAAGGTGAATGTACAACTGGCGGACCAGGTGAAAACCAAGCACCTAAAGCAAGTTTTAGTGTATCTACTTCACAGCTAACAGCAAACTTTACTGACAGTTCAAGTGATGATAAAGGCGTAACTGCTTATTCTTGGAATTTTGGCGATGGTAATACTTCTTCTAGTAAAAACCCAAGCCATACATATGCATCATCAGGTGCTTATCAAGTATCATTAACAGTTTCAGATGCAGGCAACAAATCAGATACTTATACAAAATCAGTAAATGTATCTGAAGTGACTCAAGGGTGTTCTGGTATTGTGACTTGGTCTGCAAGTACAGCTTACCAATCAGGCACAACCGTTGCCTACAATGGTAATAAATACAAAAACAACTGGTGGAGCCAAGATGAAAATCCAGAGCAAAATTCAGGTCAATGGCAAGTATGGAGTAACTTAGGTTCTTGCCAATAGTTTTTATTAGTTAAAATTTAAATTTCCCTTAAAGCACGATTTTATCGTGCTTTTTTATTTTTAAAAAAAAAGTGAAGACAAATATAGAGCAAAAACACTACAATAAAAATATTATAAAAACTCTAATTTAGAGACAAACCAACAATAAGAATAACAATATGCTGCTATTTCTAACTTTTATAACACTCTTTGGCTTATGTCATATCATTGCTGATCATTATCATAAAACCCACTTTTGCTATATTTTAAAACCACTCACTACATTAACCATATTGAGCTTAGCGCTATATTTAACGGAGTTTGAGCTTCAGTACTATGCATTGTTAATTATTTTTGGATTATTATTTTCTTTAATTGGCGATATATTTTTAATGCTCAAATCCGATAAATTTATGCAAGGTTTAGTGAGCTTTTTGATAGCGCATATTTTTTATATTGTGGCTTTTTTAGACTCTGCAAAAATTGACTTAAATTTGTATGCCATTATTCCAATTACATTAATAGGTATAGGATATTTAACGGTTTTATTACCAAAAACAGGTAATTTAAAAATTCCGGTATTAATTTATGCGTTAGTGCTACAAGCTATGGTGATCACTGCTGATATGTTTTATCAAACAGCATTAACAACTAATAGCTTAATGGTATTAATAGGCGCTATTTGGTTTATGTTGTCAGATTCTATTTTAGCATTCGCACGTTTTGTAAAAACATTTAAATTTGCACAACCCGCTGTACTGAGTACCTATTATATAGCGCAAACTTTCATAGTGCTTTCACTAAAATAAATGATTCATTCTGACTAAGTTAAATATACACGCTACTTTATAGTAGCGTGAGATACTGGCAAGTTTTTTATATCTCGATTTTTATTCTTATTCATTACAAAGCTAAATTTATAATGCCCTTTAAAACCAAGTTCTACTGTCCAAATAAACCCTGATAAAACCAACCAAAGTGTAATAATAGAAAATAAGATAATTTGCCAATTATTAAAACTACCCTCACCTGCATAATCCATAAAGTGCAACATGAAAAAGAAGTCAGCAAAACGTTTATCATCATCACTATGTTTTATTAATCGGCCAGAGCTGGCATTAACATACACACTGGTATTCACGTTATCTTTAAAGTTAATCTGCCAAACTGTATTTTTTTCTTTTGGAATATCTTCTATAGGTGGTTTTTGCAAGGTAACAGACTGTATTGTACCTGGGCCATTATAAGACGTCTTAGCTATTTTAGATGCCATTTCCTGATCAACAATCACTTCTTTACCTGTAAAGGTATTTACTAATGACTGTTTATTATAAAAATGGTGATACAAGCCCGTTTGGTGGGTTAATAGATAATAAGGCTTATCTAATACCGAGACTATTGTTAAGCTTTGTGAGTTTTCAAATTCAGCTAAAATTCTTTTAGGATCAATAAATGGAGTATTATTCATATTTGAATAAACCACGGGTGCTAGTTTTAATTGCTCTCTATATTGATTTCCTCTGACTTTATCATGATCCATTATATTAAAATAAAAACCACTGACTAACCAAAGCATTAGCTGAATACCAACAAATAAAGACGTCCATTTATGTATTAATTTAATAAATCGCATTTGAACGCTTCCGTTTATTTTTGATAACGCGATAATACGTCAACACAAATCCTGTTAGTGCGGCGAACAAGCCTAATATTGAAAACCAAAGAAGTAATAAGTTATCTGGTTCTCCATCTTGATAATCTGCAATATGAAACCTAAACATCCAATCAAACAATCGCCAAAATTCATGACGTTTAGTAACTACTTTCCCTGAATAAGCATTGATATAAAGTGATGGGCTAGCAAATGCCTCAAAATTAATACGATAAGCTGGCAAATGCCGTTTGCTTAACTCAAAAGGGGCGTGGTCTGTAAGCAATTCAATTTCTGATATAACATCATCAGCCGAATAATAATGCTTGGCAATCTTAGCTGCCATCACTTCATTTATAGGTGACAATACCTCACCCGAACTAGCATTTAGCATCATATCTATATGCCCATTTTTAAATCTATATACAGGTAAATCAATTAATACAGCGAGCTCGATATTTTGTGCATTAGGATACTTTTTTATCACGTCTGTCAGGCTGATATTAATTTTATTAACATCTATAGGAGTTTGATGCTGAGTTACTAGGCTATCCCCATGTATATAATCAATATCAAATATAACCATATATGCACCGGTAACAGACCAAACCACAAATTGAATGCCTAAAAAAAGCATTAACCATTTATGTAATTTACGGTTTATTTTAAACAAGGTCATATTATGTTGTTAAATCCTTTTTCATTTACTACAAAGTATTTTTATATTCTTTCTATGATATTTCGTTTCATTAAGATCACAAAACCATCACTAACTGCGACAACAATCGTATCGTCATCCTCTTTGATTATTGTACCGTTTAGGTACTCATGTGTGATTTGACCTAGCTCAATGTTATTAACTAATAAGGTTTCATTATTAAGTCGCGCTACAACACCAAACCGGCCACAGGCTGCTGATAGCCCTTTTATCTGCTTTGTAGTCATATTCCAATTGATAACGCGATCATTTATTTCTATCTTGGGCCAAGTACTGCCAGTACCTTGTTTTTTAGCTTGGTGATATAAATTTTCAAAATCACTTAATACTTCATTTAACAATTGCGGGATGGTTAAATGAAGTTTAATCATTAAAGTTTCAAAGCTTTCATCCTGTGCTAATGAAAGTGATTTTTGATAAATAATGTCACCAGAATCAAATTCATTCGTTAATTTATGAAATGTCACACCTGCATGTTGCGCTTGTGAATTAATAATCCAACTCACAGGTGTCGTACCTCGTCCATGTGGTAACATACTCGGATGCACGTTCATAGTAAATACATCCGATAAGTTTTCAGGAACAGGGATCAACCAAGCATATTCTATTGAAAACAAACAATCGATCCCTTGTTGCAATAAACTTTCAATCGTTTTGACATCAGGTTTAGTTGTCGTCACGGGAATATTATTATCCGATGCGTATTGGCGGATCAGCACATTAAATGGCTGCTCTGAGTTTATAAAAATATGGCCAATCGAATGTCCATTATTTTTAAATGTTTCTAAACAGCCTATATGCCAATCATTGCCAAAATACGCAATATTCATTTTGTTCCCTTAACTAAATTTTCATCAATTATTATTTATCGAATTTTTACGCCATACAAAATATATGGCCGGTAATACAAGTAATGTTAAAAGCATCGCACTTAACATGCCACCCACCATAGGAGCTGCTATTCGACTCATCACTTCTGAGCCTGTTCCTGTACCATATAAAATAGGTAATAAACCTATAATGATAGACAAAGATGTCATCATAACAGGTCTAACTCGCATACCTGCGCCTTCTAAAATAACGTGTTTTAACTTTTCAATATCGACCGATAGACCTTTGTTTTGGCAATCATCTAAAAGCTTTTGATATGCTTGGTTTAAATAAACTAGCATAATTACACCTATTTCAACGGCGACACCTGCTAGGGCAATAAATCCAACCCCAACTGCAACTGAAAAGTTAAAACCTTGAAGATACATTAGCCAAATACTACCTACCATCGCCAATGGTAAAGTGCCCATAATAATGCCTACTTCAACAAAATTACGGAAATTAATATACAACAATAACACTATGATAAATAAGGTCAAAGGAACAACATATTGCAATTTTTCTTTTGCTCTTAACATATATTCATATTGCCCTGACCAAGAAATTGAATACCCAGCTGGCAATTTTAGCTTATCAGATACAACTTGTTGCGCATTTTCAACATAGCTTCCGATATCAACACCTTCAATATCGATAAAAGCCCAGCCATTTAACCGTGCATTTTCACTCTTAATTGCAGGCGGACCATCTTCAACAAATATATTAGCAACATCACTTAATGAAATTCTTTGCCCTGTTGGCGTAACAATAGGTAGTAACCTCAACTTTTCAGGAGAGTTTCTATAATCTTGTGGATACCTCAAATTTATCGGGTAACGCTCTAAACCTTCAACGGTTTTAGATACATTCATACCACCAATTGCAGTTGATACTACTTGTTGAATATCGCTGATATTTAAACCATATCGCGCCGCTTTTTCACGTTGAATATCCACTTTAATATATCGACCACCAGCAACCCGCTCAGCATAAACTGAAGCTGTTCCAGGTACTTCTTTCAAAATTGACTCTACTTGCTTGCCGATTTGCTGGATTTTAGCTAAATCAGGACCTGCGATCTTGATGCCAACAGGGGTTTTTATACCTGTAGCGAGCATATCAATTCGTGTTTTTATTGGCATAACCCAAGCATTTGTTAATCCGGGCAGCTTAACTAACGCATCTAACTGCGCTTTAAGTTTATCTGTGGTCATACCCGCTCGCCATTCGCTTTGAGGTTTTAACTGAATAAAGGTTTCTATCATAGTCAAAGGAGCGGGATCGGTTGCTGTTTCTGCACGCCCTACTTTACCAAATACATTTTTCACTTCTGGTACGGTATAAATTAGCTTATCCGTTTGTTGTAATAATTGCCTTGCTTGACCAATAGATATACCTGGATAAGTCGTTGGCATATACATGATATCGCCTTCATCTAATGGCGGTATAAACTCACTGCCTATTTTATTCACGGGATATAAGCCGATACCTAATACCACCAGAGCCATAAATAAGGTCATTTTTGGATAGTTAAGCACCGCTTTTAAAGCAGGTAAATAAATACTGGTTAAAACACGATTTACTGGGTTTTTATGCTCAGGTAAAACTTTACCTCGTATAAAGTAACCCATTAAAACAGGCACTAATGTAATGGCTAAAGCAGCAGATGCTGCCATGGCATAAGTTTTAGTAAAAGCTAAAGGTGAAAACATACGACCTTCTTGCGCTTCTAAAGTAAATACTGGTACAAAGCTCACTGTAATGATCAATAAACTAAAAAATAATGCGGGGCCAACTTCACATGCTGAATCAGCTACTATCTTCCAACGATTTTCTTTGGTTAATGGTGTACGTTCCATATGTTTATGCATATTTTCGATCATCACTATCGCACCATCAATCATGGCGCCTATCGCAATCGCAATACCACCTAAAGACATGATATTGGCGTTTAACCCTTGCATATTCATCACGATAAATGCTGCGAATATGCCTACGGGTAAGCTAAAAATTGCGACTAAAGATGAACGCACATGAAATAAAAACACAATACATACAAGTGCAACAACACCAAACTCTTCGAGTAATTTAAAGGTTAAATTTTCAACCGCTCGCTCTATCAGCGCACTTCGGTCGTAAACGGTTACAACTTCAACACCTTCAGGTAGGCCTTTTTTAAGTTGCTCTAACTTAACTTTCACACCATTTATAACTTCTTGAGCGTTTTCTCCATAGCGCATTACAATTATGCCACCTACGGTTTCACCTTCACCGTTAAGTTCAGCAATCCCACGGCGCATTTGTGGACCTATGCCCACATCTGCAACATCTTTTAACAGTAATGGCGTACCATTTTTATTTACACCTAGTGGAATATTACCTAAGTCAGCTTCATTTTTAATATATCCAGTAGCACGCACCATATATTCAGCTTCAGCCATTTCAACAACTGACGCACCAATTTCTTGATTACCTTGCTTTATTGCAGTTTGTATTAAAGATAAAGGAATACCAAAAGCCCGTAATTTATCTGGGTCTACTTTTACTTGATATTGTTTAACCATACCGCCTAAAGCCGCGACTTCTGATACGCCAGCAACGGTTTGCAATTCATATTTTAAAAACCAATCTTGCAAACTACGTAACTGGCTAATATCATTTTTACCCGTTTTATCTACCAAGGCATATAAATATACCCAACCCACACCAGTGGCATCAGGGCCTAACTGCGGTCGGGCATTGTCAGGTAAATTAGGTGATACTTGAGAAAGATATTCAAGTACACGTGAACGCGCCCAATAAAGGTCTGTATCTTCATCAAAAATCACATACACATAAGAGTCGCCAAAAAATGAATACCCTCTTACAGTTTGTGCCCCTGGTACTGATAACATAGCTGTTGTTAAAGGGTAAGTTACTTGGTCTTCTACAACTTGAGGTGCTTGACCTGGATAAGTTGTTTTAATAATTACCTGCACATCTGATAAATCAGGCAAGGCATCAACAGGCGTATTTTTTACAGAATATAAACCTGCAAGCACTATGATGGCTGCAGCTAATAAAACAAAAAAACGGTTATAGACGGACCATTTAATAATTGAAGTTATCATATGCTATCCCCCTAATGATTACTGTGTTCAGCTGAACTAGGTGCAACAGCTTGTTCATTTATCATTTTATGCTCAGAGACTACCAACTCAGTAATAATAAATTCACCGTTATTAATCTCAAAAGTAAAATCAACTGACATACCTGAAGTTAACTTAGACATGTCAATATCGTCTGCGATCATGAAATCTAGAGTTGCAGCTGGGCGATCCCACTTTTCAATCGGACCTCGGCTAATATTCAACATTTTATGCTTTGCCATTACTGTATTGATCACACCTGAAACACTTGCAGTGCTATTAGCGTTTTCATTTTGCTGCTCGGGAATGTGAATAGCGGTAATTTCAAAGCTGCCAGTTTCATCTTTGGTTATTTCAATATGTAAAACCATATCAACTTCTAAACTTGAAAAATCAACTTTAGGCGATACCATAAAATCCATTGTCATTTGTGGCCAATCCCAGTCACTAATTGGTTGATGGTCAACATTTATCATATTATGGTTTGCCATCAAGCTATTTATACTTGCTTCAACCCAAACAGAGCTTGGTTGTTCATCATGATACATACGTTTAAAATCTGAGTTTTTACTTGATTCTGAATCCAGTAAAAACTGTGCAGAAGTGACTATGTCATCTCCTTCAATTAAGCCAGATATAATCTCTACAGATTTATCATCAAAACGACCCACTTTAACAGCAACTGATTTAAATTGACCTTCACCTAGTTCCAACACAACACGATCTTGACTACCTGTTCTTATCAATGCTTCAATTGGAATTAATAATGCTTCACTGCCTTTTGCATGAATAATGACCTGTGCAAACATATTTGGTTTAAGCATTAAATCTTTATTGTCAAATCGTAGCCTGACTTTTACTGTACGTGTTTTTTCATCTAATGTTGGATAGATATAATCAACCTTGCCAACCCATTCACGACCAGGTAGGTAATCTAATGTCATAGTAACCGAAGTGCCTTTTTTCACTTGATTTGCTTGCCTTTCAAATACCTCAGCCTCAACCCACACTTCATTCAATGCACCGATTGACATAATTTTCGTACCAGGTTTAACAAAAAAGCCTTCTCTAATTTTTAAGTTTTCAACAACACCAGATTGCGGTGCATAAAAGGTAATGGTTTGCGCCACTTTTCTTGTTTTTTTGATATTTTCTATTGCTGATTTTGGTAATTGTAATGCCGTTAACCTATCTTCTGCTGCCCTTACTAGACGCTTATTTTTACGACCTAGCGCCAACAAAAGTTCTTCTTGCGCGTTTACAAGCTCAGGTGAATATAAAGAATAAAGAGGTTCACCTTTAGTAACTGGATCACCTAAAGCTTTGATGAATAAGTTTTCAACCCAACCTTCAACTCTAGGGTGAATATGTACTAATTGGTCTTCATCATATTTCACATAGCCAACAGTTTTAATCTCTAAATGTAATTCACTCACTTTTGCCTTGCCGGTTCTAACACCTAAGTTATTTACCACATCAGAAGAAATTTTAATGGTCCCCGGTCCAGAATCGGAATTTGATGCACCGTCAGCGTAAACAGGTACTAAATCCATGCCCATTGGCGATAGACCTGGTTTATCTCTTCTGTAATTAGCATCCATAGGTGCAACCCAGTACAAAGGTTTATTTTCAACATTTTGCGTTTCATTAATAGTCGATGGTGTTTGTAATTGTGATGTAATGACAAAAGAAATGATGCCACCAAATATTGCAGCTAAACTAAGTTTGATTATTGGATTCATTATTTCTCTCCTAATGTAATTGGCGTCTTTTTGTAACTGACTAAATTATTATTTTTCTTAAAACGCAACATCTGTTCAGCTTGACTAACAAATAAATAATTTAACTCCAATTGCACTTTTTGTATTTGCGTTTCTATCGTTAAACTCTCAATTTTTGCATTAAGTTGTGCAATACGAGCCCGAACAACTTCTGAAAAGTCACCATCGTCATTGGTGTATGCTGTTAATGAAGCTTCTGCTTGATCTTGTATTTGTGGTAGTAACTTAGTGTTATATAAAGACTGTCTTTCTTCTAATCTTAATAAGCGGCCTTTACCACTAGAATATGCACCCATAAGCTGCCTAAGTAATAATAAGCGCTCCGTTTTAACCGATTCAGTTTGTGATATAGCTGCACTGACTTGTTGATCTTGACGATTATCAGTAAATAGTGGCAAATCAAATGTCACACCCATGGAAAATAAATCAGCGCGATTATTTCCCATAGGATCATCATCTCGATAGGCATAACTGGCATTAACACCCCATTGCGGTTCATAACTTTGTTTTGCTAACGCTATGCCTTGTGTACTGGCATTTATTTTTTTATCAATCGCCATTATGCTTGGATGTTGATAAAAGTTTTCGACCAATTTATCTGGTGTAAGCCAGTTCTTTGATTTAATAATATCTTCTTTTAATAAAGCTACTGTTGGTAAAGAATCCCCTAAATTTAAATCATGAAAATTAACTGATTGTGTCGTATTTAAGTTTTTGGCTGCGAGCCATTGTGAAAGCTGACCTTGATAACGGTTTTTCTGTTGTGATAACTGATTTAACCTATCATCTAACATTGTTAGTTCTAGTTGCGCTCTGATCACATCTTGTTGACGTGTTTTACCTTGCGCTGATGAATAGCTAGCTTGCGCGACATCAGTTAATTGCTCAAATAAAGCACGATCAGCTTGTATTAACCTTATGCTTTGTTGCACTCTAAAAGTATCTAACCATAATTGCCCAACAGTCACTGCCACTTTAGCTTTTCGGTTTTCTCTTTGAAATGGGTATTGCTGAGAGCTTAATTTTAATTGCGCTTGTTTAAGAGATAAACTATCTCCACGAGGTAGCATTTGTGCAACTGCCACTTTAAATTGTGTCATGCCTTCTTGGGATAAGTTAAAGTTATCCGTGGGTAAGTTTGCCATAGACAGTGATACTTTTGGATCTGCATATGTACCAGCTGCAATGCTTAAAGAATTCACTGCATCTTGTTGATGTTGGTTACCAGATAACCAAGGATCATTTTCTTGCGCTTTTAAAATACTTGCTTTTAAAGTGAGTAATGATTCACTACCTTCCGAAGATGCCAATAAATTAAAATGAGTTAATAGAATAAAAGCAATTAAATATTTAATTTTTGCACTGTAAATAGTCTGATTCATTAATATTGCTCCATTTGTGTTAGAACTTCAGCATAAGTAGTATAAGTACCATCTTTGTTAAGCAATAAAACCTTATAAGGTGAGAATCTATCACCCATCTCCATACCTGGGCTACCGGCAGGCATAGCAGGTACAGCTAACCCAATTGCGTTTTTAGGTCTATTTGCCAAAAATGTTTGTATATATTTTGCTGGAATATGCCCCTCAAAAACAAAACCATCTGTAGATACTGCTGTATGACATGAGTGAAATCTAGGCGCTATGCCTTTATCTAATTTAAATTGCGTCAGGTTTTCGTCATTAACCGCTTGTGTATGGAAGTTATTTTTATCTAAATGCATGATCCAATCATTACAACAGCCACATGATTCCCTTTTATATACAGTTATATGTGTTTTACTGTGACTTATTTGTGTCGTTATATTTGTTTGTTTGTCATTACCACAACCAATAACTGCAGCTAAAGAGAGTAATAAAAATAATGATTTATACATAATGCCTTCAAAGACCAAAGTTTGGTCATAGTTTTGAGCTACTTTTCAAGATGAAAAAGACTCACTAAATACAATTAAAGTGTTTCTAAGATAAATTTAGAAAATTAAGACGGATCTATTTTGTAATTAGCTATTAAGCGGAGGGCGATATAAAGATGAAGGATATTGGCTATATAAAAAGTAGCTAGATTGATTGATTTTTTGTGATACAAAATCAAGATGAGAAAATGCATAAATTGATGTAACAGCCATAGAAACACAGCCATTCATTGAACATAAATGATCATTATCATCACAGCAATTCATTTTAGACATAGATTCCATTGAATGGTCCATATCTGACATCATATTCATTGGTAAAGTTAAATGTTCTGATTTTTGAAATTGACACGAGTCCATAGCATCTGCCATTGATTGACCAATAAAGGACATCAATAGAAATAACACTATAAAAATATGACTTTTTTTATTCAAAATTTAAATCACCGATACACATTCTTTTATTAGGATACAGAACATACAAAAAAGTGCCATAAAAATTATCACTCTTACCCATTTATCAAGTACACTTGTTTAAATAACGGTCAATAACTAACTTATAAAATGAAAAAATTTATTTTTTGTTTTGATGGTACATGCAACGAACCTAGCGATAGCATGGATTACGCAGTCGATTTAAGCATTAGCAATATCTTAAAGTTACACGCCTATTTTGGCGGCAGTTTAACTAACTCACCTCACAACGATGAATATGGCCAGCATAGCTTTTACTACTCTGGCGTTGGCACTTATGGTAATTGGCTGCAAAAAACGTTTAACTCTCTTTTTGCACCTGCATTCTCTGATATAAAATCAATAATCACTAAAGCTAAACGTGATGTAGAGAAACATTACCAAGAAGGTGATGAAATATTTGTTTTTGGTTTTAGTCGAGGTGCCGCCATAGCACGCATCTTTGCTAGCCAAATAACGCATAAGGTCAAATTTTTAGGCGTATTTGATACCGTAGCCTCTATTGGTTCACCTGATCTCAGTATGGAGACACGCCCCGCCAGTGATGTTGTTTTTGAAAATGGCACTTTGGCGGGTAACATTGAAAAAGCGGTGCATATAGTTGCATTAGATGAAAAACGTGTCGCTTTTCAGCCTGTATTGTTTAATCGTGATCCCAGAGTATTAGAGGTATGGTTTGCTGGTGTACATTCAGATATTGGCGGTGGTTATTGGTATGATGGTTTATCGGATATCAGCTTAGAATTTATGTGTTTACATGCCAGACAGCAAGGTTTAAATATCCTGAATCTTGAAGAAATTGATTTTAACCGGCTTAAACAAAGCGATAGTTTTTTATGTGTGGATGATTTAGAAATTCAACCTATTCCTGAGGGCATAATGCATCAGCAGCAGCGTACTCAAATTATTGCTGACAGAACGTTATCTCCTAGATTAGTTTGCGTAAACCACCAAGACACAACTTGTGATAACCATCATGCAAAAATTCATCATAGTGTTGCTTTAAGGTTTAAAAAAGTAACTAACTATAGACCACACTCTTTAAGAAACACCAATTATCAAATCATGGCTGATAATGGCCGTCTTTCAAAAGTTAAATGTGGTATTACAGGGTTAAGAGGCGTGTAAAAAATAAAAGCCTACTGTAAACAGTAGGCTTTATAATAATCGCTATAGCCGTCATTAAATGACTTTAATAAAATGCAAAGCAGTTTTATTATTTAACTTGCCACTGAATTGTTTCTCCAGCGCGAATTGGCACTACTATATCGCTACCTAATGGGTAAGACTCAGGCACTTCCCACTCTTCTTTAACTAAAGTAATCGTATCTGTATTTCGTGGTAAATTATAAAAATCAGGGCCATTTAAGCTCGCAAAACCTTCTAACTTATCAATCGCACCAGCAGCATCAAATGCTTCTGCATATAATTCAACTGCTGCATGTGCAGTGTAAGAACCCGCACAACCACAAGACGCTTCTTTTTTGTCTTTTAAATGAGGTGCAGAATCAGTACCTAAAAAGAATTTTTTGCTTCCACTTGTTGCCGCTTTATTTAAAGCGTCTTGATGAATATTACGCTTTAAAATTGGTAAACAATAAAAATGAGGACGAATGCCACCCGCTAACATGTGATTACGGTTATATAATAAGTGATGTGCTGTGATTGTTGCCGCTACATTATCAGATGCAGCTTCTACAAACTCAACAGAATCTTTGGTTGTGATGTGTTCAAGTACTATTTTTAGCTCTGGGAAGTCAGCAACCACAGGCGCTAAAACGCTCTCTAGAAATAGTTTTTCACGGTCAAAAATATCAATAGCAGAATCTGTAACTTCACCATGAATTAACAATAACATACCCACTTCTTGCATCGCTTTGAATACTGGGTACATATTTTTAACGCTAGTCACACCTGAATCTGAATTAGTTGTTGCGCCAGCTGGGTATAATTTAGCTGCAACAATATGACCTGTTGCCTTTGCTTTTTTAATTTCTTCAGGTGTTGTTTTATCCGTAAGATAAAGCACCATCAAAGGTTTAAAGTTCCCTTGAGGCTTTTCTGCCATAATGCGCTCACGGTAGCTTAATGCTGATTCAGTACACGTTGCTGGCGGTACTAAATTAGGCATGATAATCGCGCGGCCCATATAACGACTCACATCGCGCACTGTGTCTTTTAATTGATCGCCATCACGTAAATGAATGTGCCAATCATCGGGACGAACTATAGTGATACTTGTCATTGCTCTATCTTCTATAAATAAATTTATATGATCATATGGAGTCTAGGTATGCCTGTAAAGTAACAAATCAAATTAACAACAAATTTATTGTATACAATATTCGTTACTGTTAATCTCAGCATTAGATTAAAAAAAATAAAGACCACTATGATAAAATATAAACTATCTATTTTAAGCAGCGCATTATGTTTATCAGTGCTAAGTGCCTGTAACAGCACTCCAGAGAATACTGAAATATTACCTGCTGATATTAAAGTGATGCAAATACTTGATGCTAAAGACAACTGGAGCTTTGAGTTAACAACATCTGAGCACTTAAATAAAGTAACTGAACGCATCATTTATTTAAGTGAAAATAAATTTAATAATTCAGAGCTTGATTCACTTTTATATTTCCTGCGTGGTTTTAGTTATTATGGAGATACTAAGCACATAACCGACTCAAGTTGGTTACAACTAGAACAAGCCTTAACGACCTTAAATAAATCAGGTTTATTAAACCTAAACCATAATAGTAACGCACGATTAGTTGAGCATTACGCTGTAGCCCTTTATCGTTTTTATAACCAAGATATTTTGAGTGCTAAAGTAGGACCTCATTTAAATACTTTATCGCAACTTGTACAGTTACCTATTGATATTGAAGACTCGCCTTCTCAGTATGCTAAATGGGAAGTGATCAGAGCTATGGCCTTTTTAACCTATGAAGCTAAAAACAATAAAGTACTTGCTGGTGCAATTTTAGCAAACCAAAACTGGCTACCGAGTTTAAAAGCTTTAACCAAACAAAGCGGTTGGCAAGCTGAACATGCACTTTGGGCACTGGCTTATCAACATAAAATATTACATGAAGATGCTAAAAAGCAATTAGATATCCATGTATGGCAACTAGTTGATAATATGGAACTTGAGTTGAATAAAAAGCAATTTTTATTTTCACAAAGGTATTTAGTGAATAGCTTTAGAGGGTTATCACAATGCAACAGTGATTTTAAAGGTAAATGTTCATTCCCTACAATTGATGAAGCACTGCCTATCAATCACCAATGCTCTGATAGTTTATTTATTCGCGCCAACGACATGAATAAGTCACAACTTGAAACAAGCTGCAATAAGTTAACATCACAAGAAAGCCAATTTCATTCTTTATTAAATACAAAAAAACAACCAGCAGCAAATGATCATAATCAATCATTACGTGTGGTGATTTTTGATAATTACAGCCAATATAATCAATACGGTCAAATGGTATTTGATATCCATACGGATAATGGTGGTATGTATATCGAAGGCACTCCGAGCGACCCAGATAATCAAGCAACATTTTATTCTTATGAGGTATTTTGGCAACGTCCTGATTTTAAAGTATGGAACTTAAATCATGAATATGTACATTACCTTGATGGTCGTTTTAGCAAATATGGTAGTTTTGGTCATTTTCCTTCACATTTGGTCTGGTGGAGCGAAGGCTTGGCTGAATTGGTTTCAAGACAAGAAGTTAACCCTAAAGCCTACCAAGAAGCAAAAGAAACTGCTAAAGAAGAATGGCCTACTTTAGAAGAGATATTTGCGACTACCTATACTGATGGGAGTAAACGCGTATATAAATGGTCATATTTAGCAATTAACTATTTAAGCCAAGTTGATCTTCAAGGTGTTCAGCTATTATCTCAACATTTAAAAAATGATTTTTTTGATGGTTATAAAGCACAATTAGATAGCCTTGCTCAAAAACATCAAGCTGGTTTTGTTGCATTTTTAGATAAACAGCTAAAAAATGGTGCTAACAAAGACTTTCAAGTTAAAAAAGATAAAAGCCCTAAAAAGTTATATAGATATTTATATCGCGATTATTTAATGCCAAAGTCTTTAAAGCTAACTCAAAAACATAATCATATTCTTTAAAGCTATACATTAGTATGTATGCAAAAGTGTAAAGGCTAAGCACATGCCTTTACACTTCTATAACAAATGATAAGGTATTTTCATTTGAATATTCTTCCAATGATGATCATAATAAAACTTTACCCTTAATGATGTTTGATATGCCTAAAGTTAATGATGCAAATAACAATACTAAACCATCTGACTTATTAGATCCTTTAGAACAAAAATCCCACCAACTAAGCATCATTAATCAATTCTCGCTCTCTTTAATTCAAATTAATAACCTTGAAAAACTGTTCAGCTATGTCGTAAATGAAGTTGTTAGTAAACTTGGGTTTCCTGATTGTGTTATCTATTTAGCTGATCATGAAAAACAAGAGTTAAAACAAGTAGCTGCGATGGGTAAAACGAATGATGATGGTCAATATTACATTAAACAAAATAAAATTCCCTTTTCTTTAGGCAATACAGGTCATGTTGCAGTTTCAGGGCAACCACAAATGATCAATGATTTATCTCTTAGTGATAGATATTTACCGGATATTACACCCGCAAAGTCAGAGATTTGCGTACCTTTGATCGACAATAATAATGTGGTTGGTGTGATTGACTGCGAGCACCCACAAAAAAATTATTTTAATGAAAGTCATTTAGAAATTTTAACAACTGTGGCTTTAATGTTAAGTACAAAAATAAATCAATGCCAAACATTAATCGACTTAAATAAAACCGTTGTTCAGCTCAATGAAGCACAAAAGCTTGAGCAAGGACTGCTAAAAATAGCCAATCTAACTTACGAAGCCTGTAATATGGCTGAGTTTTACGAGAATCTTCATGAAATAATTAATTCCTTGCTTAATGCTAAAAATTTATTTATCGGATTATTTAATAAAAAAACAAAACAATTAGAGTTACCTTATATTCTAGAAGCTGGAATACGTAGTTCAGATATAAGAGTATTCTCTGCGGAACAAACCAATAACACAGCTTCTGCCTATATGCTAAAAACGAAGACCTCTTTGTTGCTAAGTAAAGCGGATTTTAAATCTCATGTTGCAAAAAAACACTTTCAATTAGTTGGTGACTCCCCTCATTCATGGTTAGGCGTGCCATTTGAAATAAATGAACAATTTAATGGTCTTATCGTGACCCAAAGCTATGATGATAACATTGCTTATAGCCATCACGATCAAGATATTTTGACATACATAAGCAGGCAAGTCAGTTTAGCGATAGATAAAGAACTTACACATAAAGCGCTTACTCATAAAGCCATGCATGATCAATTAACAGGCCTTGCAAATAGATCATTATTGATTGATCGCTTAGAGCAAGGAATAAACCGCTTAGACAGGCAACCCGATTTAAAATTCCATGCTTTATTATATTTAGACTTTGATAGATTCAAAATTATAAATGACACTTTAGGCCACCAAGTAGGTGATCATTTTCTAATTACAATTTGTAAAAAAATTAATGAAAACATCCGCCAAGCTGATACATTCGCTCGTTTAGGCGGGGATGAATTTGCTATTTTAATGGAAGATTTAGACAACGAATCACAAGTTACTAACTTAGTATCACGGATCAAATCATCTTTAGCTGAGCCTCTCATAGTTGATGGTCATATTCTAAAGGCCTCCACGAGTATTGGAATTTCATATGCCATAAATTCAACAGACTTAGCATATCAAGTATTGCAATGTGCCGATACCGCCATGTATGAAGCAAAGTCATTAGGTCGAGGGCAAGCTCAGGTATTTAATGAATCAATGCGCAATAAAATGAAAGGCGCTGCCATTTTAGAAAGTGACATACAAAATGGTATTGAAAATAATGAGTTTGAACTCTTTTACCAACCTATATTTGAGGTTGCGACTAATTTAGTAACAGGATTTGAAGCATTAGTTCGTTGGCACCACCCAACTAAAGGCTTTGTTTTACCAAACGATTTTATTAAGGCTGCTGAAGATAGTGGTCAAATATTACAACTTGATTTGTATTTACTTGACCAAGCAGCCAAACAAATATCAATTTGGCAAACACAAACTAAAAACGACTTTACAATTACTGTAAATGTATCATCAAGACACTTTTCTAGCTTAGATTTTGTCACCTTTATAAGAAAGCTATATGAAACATATCAGTTAAAAACTGGCTCTTTATGTATTGAAATTACCGAGTCAGGTTTAATTGAAAATCTATCATTAGCAACGCAAATCATTGAAGGGTTAAAATCTTTAGGCTTAAAACTGTACTTAGACGATTTTGGTACAGGCTATTCTGCATTAGGATATTTACATCAATTGCCAATTCAAGTATTAAAGATTGATAAAAGTTTTATCGATAATCTAAAAAATGGCCATAAAAACCCACTTGTAGACGCTATATTAACTTTAGCAGAGTCACTTAATTTAGAGGTTGTTGCTGAGGGAATTGAAACACAAGAACAGCTAGATATATTAAAACTTACCAGTTGTAATTACGGTCAAGGCTATTTAAAAGCAAAACCTTTGCATGCTAAGGATGCAGCTAAATTATTTGGTAAACAAATTTAATTTAAACAAAAAAACAACTTCACTACTCTCTTTGCACCATTCACTTCTAAATTAGTTTAATTCAACTCAAACACAACTTTCTGTTGAATTAAATTCAGCATATTGGAGATGAAAAAATAAAAAACAGAAACCAAAAATGAATTAAATTACTACCAATCAGGATTTAGAACAAAAAAAGTACAATTCGTATAGATAAATTATAAGTTATAGCCATCTAGATGTTGAAAGAGTATTAAATACGCTATAAGATGTTTGAGTTCGTATTAAATACAACCAACAAGATGAGAAAAATTAAAGATGATTGATGTAAAGCATTTAAAAACACTTTCAACACTCAAAGAAACAGGTTCTTTGGTTAATACTGCTCGCGAATTATTTTTAACTCAATCTGCATTATCTCACCAAATTAAAGACCTAGAAAATAAGCTTGATTGCCAACTATTTGAGCGTAAAACTCATCCAGTTCGATTTACACCTCAAGGCATGCTATTGATTGAGCTTGCTCAAGAAGTATTACCTAAGGTAGAAGCAACAAAATGTCGAATAAAAGAAAGTTTAAACCAGCCTATTTCTCAGCTTAGGCTCAGTGTTGAATGCCACGCTTGTTTTCATTGGCTTTTACCTACAATAAAAGAATTTAATAACTTTTGGCCTGATATAAAAATTGATTATGAAAGAGGCTTTAGTTATGACGCGATACCTGAATTATTAAATGATGAGCTTGATTTAGTTTTAACGTCTGACATGCGCGAACCTGAGCACCTAGAATATGCGCATATGTTTGATTTCAAATTAAAATTAATTGTATCACCGGATCATGAGCTTGCTAAAAAAGCCTATGTGACGGCGCTTGATTTAAAAGACGAGACTATCATCTCATATCCTATCCCACGTCAACGCCAAGATATATTTAAATATTTCATACAAAATGCCCGCTATGACGGCAATTTAAAAACGGTTGATCAAGGATTATTAATTTTTCAATTAGTAAGTGCTGGAATGGGAGTTGCGGCATTACCAGATTGGTTAGTCACGCCTTACGAGAGCCAAGGTTTAATAAAATCAATACCTTTAGGTGCCTTAGGATTAACACGTCCTATGTACCTGGCGATGAAAAAAAATATGAAAGATAATCCTGTTTACAGACACTTTATAAATACTTGTAAACAAACAACCAGATAAAATCTCACCTTGTAAAAAGACACAAGGCGATATTTTATTAAGCCAGGTTAGCTAGGGGAAATAATTACCCACCTGTAAAAATAACAAATTAAGAAACTTGGTTTCAAGTTTCTTAATTAATGCCTAGATATTTATGTACTTGCACTGATAAGCGCCAATTTTTAGCGATACATACATCTACAGCCAACCGTGTTGCTTTTGCTTTTTGGCTAATAGGCTGTAAGTACACTAATGCTGGTTGAATACCCATTTCCTCTAATAAATCTTCGAGTTCTTCAACATGTTTCATCATCGCAATTGGGTGTTTAATTTCATTTGCTCTAAGCATTGCTGATTTTAAAACGGGATAACCACCGCGCATATTGATCTTAGGTGATACTGTCACCCAAGTTTTTTCTGGTACTTTAATCTCAAAAGTGCCGCTTGTTTCTAATTGCGTTGAAAAGCCATTATCGTGTAACAATTCGCACATCGGGTTCAAATCAAACATACATGGCTCACCTCCGGTGATCACAATATGTTTCGCCTGATAACCTTTATCTTTAATTAAAGAAATAATTTTCTCAGCAGAGCTATCAGCCCACAGTTCTGAATCTGCTTTTTTCTCTACTGTTTTTTGTAAATCAACTTTATAAACATCAGATGCTTCCCAAGTCTGCTTGGTATCACACCAAGAACAACCTACAGGGCATCCCTGTAAGCGGATAAAAATAGAAGGTGTACCAGTAAAACTAGCTTCACCTTGGATAGTTTCGAATATTTCATTGATTTTGTACAAAAGGGTTTTCGCTCTCGATATAAACTAAAATTGTCATTATCAAAGCGTAGGTGTAGAATATTGCGCCCTGACAAAACATCTATTATACGAGAGTCTGAGAAATATGTCGCAAAAAGTTGTTGTTATTTATTCCGGTGGAATGGATTCATATACCGTATTGAACAAAGCCTTAAGAGATGGCTATGAAGTTTATGCATTATCATTCGATTACGGACAACGACATGTTAAGGAACTTGATGTGGCAGCAATAGCCTGTAAAGGCTTGGATGTTCATCATAAAATCGTTGATATTTCAGCTATAAATCAAATAATTGGAGGCTCTTCTTTAACTGATGATATTGAAGTTCCTGAAGGTCATTACGAAGCTGAAAATATGAAAAGTACCATAGTGCCTAACCGTAATATGATCTTACTGTCATTAGCTGTTGGTTATGCTGTGTCACTAAAAGCATGTAAAGTTTATTATGGCGCACATTCTGGTGATCATGCTATTTACCCTGATTGTCGCCCAGAGTTTGTTAAAAAGATGGATGATGTATGTCGTATCGCTAACTATGATGAAGTTGAGATTGTTAGTCCATACCTTAAAAATAGCAAAATTGATATTTTAACTGATGGTCTAAAAATGAATTTAGATTACAGCCAAACTTGGACTTGTTATAACGGTCGTGAAAAGGCGTGTGGTAAATGTGGTGCATGCCAAGAAAGATTGGAAGCGTTTAAACTTAATAATGTCATTGATCCAATAGAATACGAAGTATAATAAATATTAAAATCTCACTTGATTTAGATCATAACTATCAGTATATGATCTAAACTCTTCACCATTTCAATTATTTATCATTAGAAATGCAGCAATTTTATGCTAAGTTTAAATTACTCTTGCATAGTTATTGGTTTAAATGTTTAGCATCCAAATCTCTCATTTAAAATTTTTACTATTCCCAACCATCATGATAATTGTACTTACTTATCTAAGAATTGAGCATGGAGTGCTTCTATTTCATACTTTAGCTGAATTATTCTCAGTATTTGTTGGAATTTTAATGCTGGTTATCGTATTGAATACACAGCACTTTATTAAAAATGATTTTTTAGTTTATTTAGGCATCGGTTATTTTGCTATTGCGATTTTAGACTCTTTCCATGCTTTTACGATAAAAGGTATGCCATTCTTTAACATAAGCACTGCAACAATAACAATTCACTTTTGGATTTATACCAGAGTATTAGAGGGGCTATTATTATTATCGAGCGCTATTTTTTTAACTAAAAAGTTAAATATAAAATATATGCTGTTTATGACTAGTTTTATAACAGTCATCACAACTTGGCTAGCTTTTAATTTAGATAAACCTGAATTTATCAATTCTAATGGATTAACACCATTAAAAATATATTCTGAGTATTTTATTATTACGCTACTCGTTATTACAATTGCACTTTATTACGCAAAACGAAATTTAATAACCAAAAAAGTAATTACTTATTTATATTCATCTTTAATACTGACAATTATAGCTGAAGCCTGTTTTACTTTTTACACAGATTTTACAGGTACAGCTTTTGTTATTGGACATATATTTAAATTTTTATCATTTTGGATGGTTTATCAAGCGATTGTACAAACAACTTTAAAAGAACCTTTCACTTTATTAACTAAAACTTCAAATAGCTATGATGCAATCCCTCACCCCACTATTCTAATTGACAGTAATGGTGATATATCCCAATTAAATCAATCAGCAGTGAAAGTAATCAATACAGCTTTAATTGATGCAATCCATCAACCAGTTCATACATTATTTCATCCAGGAAATTTATCAAAACATAACTGCTCTATTTGTAATTCCATAAAAAAACATGAAATAATTTTTAGCGAAGAGTTTTATTATCCACAATTTAATAAATGGTACTTAATTACATTAACGCCTATTGATTTAAATGATAAAACAAGCTCTTTGGTACAAACATTAACTGATATATCTCAAAGAAAGCACCAAGAAAATGAGCTAATAAAACATAAAGAAAATTTAGAGCAATCAGTCAAGGATAGAACCATTGAATTAGAAAACTCTATAAATACTTTAACTAAAACACAGAAACAGTTAATAGAATCAGAGAAAATGGCTTCTCTGGGTGGCTTAGTAGCAGGTATTGCACATGAAATAAATACACCTATAGGCATCGGTGTTACTGCATCATCCCATTTAGCCTCAGATACTGAAAAAGTAAAGGTTTTGTTCCAAGATAAAACTTTAACAAGTAAAAATTTAGAGACTTACTTAGATAGTGCTGTGATCAGTTCAGGATTGATACTATCAAACTTAGCACGTGCAGATGAATTAATTCATAGCTTTAAACAAGTAGCTGTAGATCAAACCTCAGAAGAAATTAGAGAGTTCAAGATAAGAAAATATCTAGAAGAGATTTTAAAAAGCCTACAACACAAACTAAAACAATCCCGTATAAGCGTATCTATCGATTGCTTGGATACGTTAATTATAAAATCATCCCCAAGCAGCATATCTCATATAATAACAAATTTAGTTATGAATGCGATTATTCATGGTTTTGAAACTTTAGACAGTGGGCATATCTCAATTCATATCTCGGAAGAAAAGCACATGTTAATATTAAAATTTCAAGATTCAGGTTGTGGAATTGAAAGCAAAAATTTACCAAAGTTATTTGAACCATTTTTTACCACTAAGAGAGGCCAAGGAGGCAGTGGATTGGGGTTAAATATTGTTTATAACTTAGTAACACAATCTTTAAAAGGTACTATTACCTGCGAGAGTGAGCTAGGAAGTGGTACTACATTTATCATTATTTTTCCTTGTAAAATAATTAATCACTAATCGCACCTTTAATTCATACCACTGGCATTTATGATTATTATAAATTACTTTGTTTCTTAAGATATACTGTTTGACTCATCTCTCATTTTTTATTTGATTATACACCCCATAAAAATGAAAAAAACCTCATTTATAAATCACAAATACAAATGTACCCAAATAAAAAACAATATTATTTTATGAAAGTTTCAAATAAAGGTAAATTCACACTAAATTCTCAGAGAAATACATACAAAAAACCTTTAGACTATAGCTAGTGGAAAATAATTTCTTATTTGGTAGTAAAGTCATTGAGTAAACATCATCTTATAAAAATAAAAGACTGGGTTTTTGATCCTAGCACTAAATCATTACGCAAGGATGATGGTACTGATGAGACTGTAACGCTTGAAAATAAGCAGTGCTTACTATTACAGTTTTTAATAGAAAATCACTCTCAAGTAGTTAATCGAGATCAACTTATTGAAACTGTTTGGTTTGGCAGAATAGTTGAAGAACTCACAATCAATGCTGTTGTCTCTAGGTTAAGAAAGGTACTTGGTGGTGAAAAAAATGACTATATTAAAACACACCCAAAAATTGGTTATTCATTAGTATCTGAAATTAAGTTTATAGAAAAGGAAATTGTAGAGCCTGAAACAATAAAGATATCAGTACCGGAATCCTCACCTAGTGACTTAACTCATAAGATGCGTTATTCCAAAAACGCAATAACTGCCTTTATTGCAATTGGGTTTATCATAATTTTAGTTTTATTTATTATTTTTCAAAAGAAAGGAATTGATAGTACACCGCCCACCAATATCAATATATCTAATTCAGTAACACCACTGCCTTTAACATATCAAGAAGGTTGGGAGTTAAGTGCAGACCTTTCACCTGATAAAAAATTATTAGCATTTGTTCACAAAACCAATGCTGATTCAAACATGCAAGTCATGATTAAAAATATTAATACAAATAAAACAATTTCTATCGATGATAATTACACTACATCTCCTAAATGGTCTAAAGATGGTAAAACCCTTTTCTACCAAAATTTTATTAAAGAGAAATGTCTCATTAAAAGCGTTGCTATTGATAAGGATTTGAACTTAAACAAAACTAACAAAATTACTAGCTGTGGTAATATTTTAAGCATGAGCCCTTTAGCTATTGATAAAAATTGGCTCTATTTTTCATATAAACTTAATGATACTGAACCTTATATTATTAAAAGGTTTAATTTCAAAACAAAACAAGAAGAAACTCTGACTGCACCTCCTATCAAACACTATGGTGACTATAGTTTAAGTTTAGATAATAGTGGTCATAAATTAGCATTTATAAGATCAATTACCAATACCAAGCATGAATTAATGTACCTAAACCTACTAAGTGGTGAAGTGAAGTTTTTAACCCGATTTAGCCATGTACCCTATCAAATAGACTGGAACCCAGCAGCTGATTCAATTATATTTGTTAATGAAAACTATATTTTAAGTTCTATAAATATAGATTCCCTCAAAGTAACATCTTTGTATCAATCAAATGAACAAATTATAGGTCCTAAAATCATCTCAGATAATGAGCTATTACTGATTATCGGTGACTTTTATACATCAGATATAAAACAATTAAACTTAACAACTAGTGATACTCTTGCCTCAAATTTAATATCATCAAGTTTTAATGACTTTGCAGCCGCACAAGCTGAAGGCAACGAAGGTATAACTGCATTTGTATCAAATAGAACAGGTAAAAATCAACTTTGGATTTCTGATACAAATGAAATTTATCAACTGACTAATTTTAAAGAGGCTCATTTATTATCTAATTTAAAATTGTCTTTTGATGCATCTCAATTGCTATTTACAAAAAATCACCAGCTTTTTTCAATAGATATTAAGTCGAAAACAATTAGTGAAATAACTAAAAAGAATGAATATATTAAAAGCCCTATTTGGCTATGCTCAAGCAAAGATTCAATTTTAACCATATTCCATAGCAAGGGTGAATCAAATCTATACTTAATCAACAGTAAAAATGGGACTAAGGAAAAACTACAAGCTTCTATTAATTCAGTTAAATCTGATTGTAAGAATAATCAATATTATGTCAGTAAACTTGGTGTAGATGGTATTTATAAATTAACAGACGATTGGCAGATAGAGCTAGACTCTTACCGTATTTTAAACACAAATTTTGCTGATTATTATGAGTGGGAAGTTTATGAAAATAATCTTTATTACACTAAGCACAATAGGTTTTATAAGTTAAATTTAATGACAAAAAAACAAACGGAACTATTAAAAGGTGAATTTTCTGTTGGTCGATTTAGCTTATCTAATAATCGGTTACTCTATATCAAAAGAAATTTAAATAATACATATGTTGCCAAGATGAAAATAAAAACAGACTTATAAATTAAAAAAACAATATTTCCCCAATGTAATTTTTTTAATTTAAATCATTATCTTAAGAAATTAAAGATTAATAACAATTGTAAGTTGGGTATTTATTATGAAAAGTAAACTAAAAAAAATCACTGTTGTAATGACTGTAATTGCATGTATTCCTCTATTAGCTCAAGCTGCACCATTAATAGATTCAAAAAATATAGATAAGCAAATAGATAATAAAAATACAGGCACTGTAACTATTATGAATTGCTCACCTTACCCTTTATGCGCAAAAGAAGTTACAGAGGAACAAACGAAAAAAACACAAGGAAAAACAAAAAAGAAAACAAAATAACCAATGTTTATGTTATTTAATTATTTCAGGAGAAACCATGAAAATATGTACTAAAAATCATCATCATTGGTCTCTCCTTGATTCTTTACCCCATGATAAAAATGGTGCAGGTAAGTATAAATGTGCTGGCTGTGCTTATGAGAAAGGCTTTAAAGCAGGAAAAAATAAAGAAGAATCTCTTAATATCGATTTAGATAAGCTACATGAGAGCCAATCTGGGACTATGCAATATAAAAGCCCCCATGCAGCATTCGCCCAAGGGTATGTAGATGGTATAAATAACTCCTAATACCGTAACTTCACTAACTCTTCAATTTTCACACTAACCTATATCCAATAAAAATATTATCTCACCCTATCTGACCTTAATATGATTAGAATCATTTACTATCGAGTTATTTTTGCTTTAGAATAATGTTAAATGCTTGATATATAGATAAAGGTAATCAAATGACAGGTACAAACATTCAGCTAATTTCACTGATAAATACACATGGTGAATATACTTATGTTAATTCTGATTACTGCCAAAATTTAGGTTACTCTCAAGATGAATTGCTTGGTAAAAACAGTAGAGATCTCGATTCACCTGATATGCCCGCTTCAGTTAAAGATGAAGTAAAAACCACTTTAGAAAAAGGATTTTCATGGCAAGGCATACTATGTAAGACAACTAAAGACGGTTCTAAGTGTTGGATTAATACTTTTATTACGCCACAATTTGAAAATGGTAAAATAATTGGTCATCAAGCGATAAGTACAATTGCAACCGTTCAAATGATAAAACGGGCAAATAAAGTTTATGATAATTTAAATGGCAAATCTCTCACTTTTGAATTTACTCGCTCACATCGTTTTACTTTATTGGTTATTCTAAGCTTAATTTCTCAAGTTTTTATTTTTACTTACCTTGATTTTACTGCATCACTCATTGCGGCTATTTCAGCGATAACACCTATCATTGTTTTTTGGCAAGATATTATTCCGATGGCAAGAAAAGCACAAAAAATGCAATCTACTTTTGATAGCGTTAGCCGCCAAGTATATTTTGGTAAAGGAACAGCCAGTGTATTTGATTTTAATATGAGCCTATTGAAAACAAAAATAAAAGCAATTTTAGAGCGAACACTAGATGCAACTAAGCCGATATCAGATATTATAAATAAGGTACATCAAGGTACTGAACAGACCCGAACTAATCTCGTTACCCAGCAACAAGAACTAACAGAGGTTAGTTCTGCTATGGCACAAATGATTACCTCAACACAAGAAATTGCGCAAAATAGCATTTCAACTTCAGATGAAATAAGTGCGACTTACAATTTGTGTGAACAAGCACAAAGTGGCATTAATACAACAACTATTGAAATAAAACAATTAGCCGATGAAGTTGAACAAGCTTCTTCAGCTGCAGATAAATTAAATAATGAAGCGCAAAATGTTGGTAAATTAATGACTGATATTCAATCAATTGCAGATCAAACTAATCTCCTTGCCTTGAATGCAGCTATTGAAGCAGCAAGAGCTGGAGAGCATGGCCGTGGATTTGCTGTGGTAGCTGATGAAGTAAGGAGCTTATCTTCTCGTACTCAAGAAACAGCCGTACATGTCCATACAAGTTTATCGGAAATGCTTGCTACAATTAACGACTGGCTTGTGATGATGAAAAAAAATAAAGATAATGCAGATAACTGTGTAGAGCAAGCTGAAAACTCAGATCAAGCAATTGCAGTTATTCATCAAAAGATGCAACAATTATCAGGATTATCAATGCAAATTGCAACGGCAGCTGAAGAGCAAAGTTCTGTTTCAAATGAAATAAATAATCATGTTATTGAAATAAAACAAACATCGGAGCTAAATTGGCAGCAAACTGAAGATGTTGCAACTCAAATGGATCAATTACAGCAAGACATTGAGACTATTAGTAATTTAGCCAACACATTTATTCCACAAAAAAGATAAGGCGTAACCTATGACAGGCACAACTATGATAGTTTTGATCGTTTTTATCTCTGTTGGCTTTGGTGTTATGTACGATATGTATAAAAAACACTTAGAGTTCAAAGAAAAAACTTTTAATTTAAGCCAGGAAAATGATAATAAAAATGAGACTTTAGAACAAAAAGTCACAATTTTAGAAAATAGAATACAAGTACTCGAAAAAATTGTGACTGATGAAGGTTATTCAGTTCAAAAAGATATTAATAACTTATAAAGCTTATGAAATATTAACTTTCAAATTTATATATCAAAGCCTTTAAGCTGCGGTCGCCATCTAATTCAACAAAATTAGGTGCCGGATCAAGACGCTGCTTAAATATAAACTTTTCACCTGCGTGCTCTGATATTAAGTTTTTAAAAGCCTGTAAGCTTAATTCAGGACTGTTTGCACATAACAATAACTGTGCGCCATCAGTTAATATTTCAGGTAAGCGTCTTAATATTTTTTGATAGTCTTTTGTCAGAACAAAACTGCCTTTTTGAAAGCTTGGCGGATCTACAATAACTAAATCAAATGGACCTAATTTCTTTAACTTTCCAAATGATTTTAAAATATCATGGGGATAAAAACTCACATTTCGAGTAAATCCATTGAGTTCATGATTTATTTTACCTGTCCGTAATACTCCTTTATTCATATCCATATTAATGACTTGTTTAGCACCACCGGCCATAGCAGCTAAAGAGAAACCACACGTATAAGAAAATAGGTTAAGTACTTTAGTATCTGCAGCTTGTGCTTTAGTCCAAGCCCTTCCTACTTTCATATCTGGAAAAATGCCAGTATTTTGACTGCCTGTTAATTCAACTTGATATTTTAGTCCTAGCTCTTGTATTTCAAAGCTTTTAGGGTCTTCTCCCTGAATAACTTGAGTATGTGTATCTCTACCAGCCCTTTGCTGATATACCAGACCTTTAATATTTTTGTTATTAGATGCCTCAACATGTTCCCATATAAGCTCAGTTAACAATTCAAGTTCTTTAGATTCAATATCTGTATATGAAATTAAAAATAAATAAGGAGAATAAAAGTCTAAATTTAAATGACTTAATCCTTCATAGGCATGACCTCTTCCGTGAAAAATACGACACAGTTCTTTATTATTAACTAAAGATGCATTTTCAACTTCTTTTGCATCTAAGCTTTCAATATTAGCATTAAGTGAGTTACTTAATGCCTGTAATAACGGGTAAAACGGACTCGATGATTGAGAGTTGATTAAATCAGGCATTTATTAAATTATCATGTAGTTGTTGAATTTCATCACGCACCTTAGCAGCTTGTTCAAATTCAAGCTCTCGGGCATGGGTTAACATTTTTGCTTCTAAACGCTTTATTTCAGCACCAATTTGATGCGCATCCATCACTGGCTTTTTAACTGTTCTTGTAGGAATTAAGTGAGATGTATCCACTTGTGTCTCTGCTTTTTCTCCCAAATCCATCATATCAGTGATTTTTTTATTTAAGCCCGTAGGTGTTATACCATGCTCAACATTATAAGCGTTCTGAATTTCACGACGTTTATTTGTTTTATCAATCGCCTTTTCCATTGAGCCGGTAATACGATCGGCATATAAGATAGCTCTGCCTTTTACATTTCTAGCTGCACGGCCAATGGTTTGTATCAGCGAGCGCTCAGAGCGTAAAAAACCCTCTTTATCTGCATCTAATATAGCAACTAATGAAACTTCAGGCATATCTAGACCTTCACGAAGTAAGTTAATACCCACTAGCACATCAAAAACACCCGCTCTAAGATCTCTAATAATTTCCACACGCTCAACAGTATCAATATCTGAATGCAAGTATCTCACCTTTACATCATGATCCGATAAATAATCAGTTAAGTCTTCAGCCATACGTTTCGTTAGCGTTGTGACCAGCACACGCTCTTTTAACTTAGCTTTTTTATATATTTCTGAAAGTAAATCATCAACTTGCGTTGCAACCGGCCTGATTTCAATAATAGGGTCTAATAAGCCTGTTGGTCGAATAACTTGCACTGCAACTTCACCTGTTGAATGCTCTATTTCATAATTCCCAGGGGTTGCTGATACATAAATACGTTGTGGCGCAATCGCTTCAAATTCTTCAAACCGCATTGGACGATTATCCATAGCAGAAGGCAACCTAAAACCGTACTCAACTAAATTCTCTTTACGGCTTCTATCACCTTTATACATAGCGCCAATTTGAGAAACCGTAACATGAGATTCATCTATGATCATCAAAGCGTTATCAGGCAAATAATCTAATAATGTTGGAGGCGGATCGCCAGGATTACGCCCAGATAAGTATCGGCTATAGTTTTCAATGCCAGAGCAATATCCCAGCTCGGTCATCATTTCAAGATCATATTGTGTTCTTTGAGCAACTCTCTGCTCTTCAACAAGGTGATTTTTTTCTAATAAGTATTCTCGGCGTTGTTTTAATTCTATTTTTATTTCTTCTGTTGCAGCCAGTATTTTTTCTCTTGGTGTTACATAATGGCTTTTGGGATAAATAGTTGCCCTAACTATATATTTGTCAACTGCACCAGTTAAAGGATCGAAAATGCTTAATCTATCAATTTCATCATCAAACATTTCAACTCTAACTGCATATTTATCAGATTCAGCAGGAAATATATCTATAACCTCACCTCGAACTCTATAAGTACCTCGGCTAAAGTCGATGTCATTTCGCGTATACTGCAACTCAGCTAAGCGACGTAACATATCCCTTTGATCTATAGTGTCACCTTGTTTGAGTAATAACATCATTTTCATATATGAATCAGGATCACCTAAACCATATATTGCAGAAACAGAAGCTATAATAATGACATCTTTTCGTTCTAAAAGTGCTTTAGTAGCCGATAATCGCATTTGCTCTATATGCTCGTTGATTGACGCATCTTTTTCAATAAAGGTATCACTGGCAACAACATAAGCTTCAGGCTGATAATAATCATAATAAGAAACAAAATATTCAACCGCATTATCTGGAAAGTACTCTTTCATCTCCCCATACAACTGCGCTGCTAAGGTTTTATTATGCGCCATGATGATAGTTGGTCTATTGGTATTAGCGATGACATTTGCCATAGTAAAGGTTTTACCTGTACCGGTTGCTCCTTCTAATGTTTGATGCGCAAGCCCAGCCTCTAAACCATCACATAATTGTGCTATTGCCTGAGGTTGGTCGCCATTTGGTGAATAATGGGATTTTAAATTGAATGTTAAACTCATGCTTCGCAAACCTTTATTTGTTCATTACTTTCTATTGATTGTAATGTTTGACAAAACCAACGATATGAAATGATAGCAGTGAATACATTACCTATTAAAGCACCTATAAATAAACCATGAATTCCCCAGTATAGGCTGCCTAAATAAGCTAATGGCACATAAAAAACAAATAGTCTTATCACACTCATAAATAAAGCATTCATAGGTTTATGCAATGCATTAAAAGAAGAATTAGAGAGTATTATCACTCCTTGTAGACCATAACCTAAAGGTAAAATCCAGATAAATAATTTTATTACCGAAACAACCCCTTCTGAAGAAGCAAATATATTTGCAATTACCCCCGAAAATACAATTAAGAGTAAATATAAAGCAAACTGCCATATTAAAATGAATTTGAGCGTCGTTTTATAAGCCATTGCAACGCGATTAAATTTTCCAGCACCAAAGTTTTGGCTTATAAAAGGGGGTAAGGTCATAGACAAAGCAAGTACAACTATACTAGAAATTGATTCTATCCTGCTTCCAACACCAAAAGCTGCAACTGCTTCGGCACCATGGCTTGCAACAATTGCAGTCATAATCCCCATTGCAATAGGCGTAAGCATATTAGCACCTGCTGCCGGTAATCCTATTTTCAACATTTTTTTTGTTGCCAGAATAAAGGTTTGATTTTTAGAATTGAGACTGAGTAAATTCTTCTTTATTATTAAAAGGTATAAAATAAGAAATACCCCTACAGCCCAAGCAATAACACTGGCGATGGCAGCTCCTTTTATTCCCATCGCAGGAATAGGTCCTAAACCAAATATAAAAATAGGATCTAAAATTGCGTTAATTAAACCTGCGCTTCCCATTATAATACTGGGTGTTTTTGTATCACCGCTGGCTCTCAATACGGCATTACCTATCATAGGTGTAATTAAAAATATGCTACCGATGAACCAAACATGCATATAGTCATAAATAAACGGCATCAAGTCTTGTTTTGCACCTAACAAAGAGAAAATAGGATCAATATAGATATAGCCGATAAATGCAAGAACCGATACAAATAGCGCAGATACAATCAAAGCCACAGCACCATCAAAACGTGCTTCTTCTAAATTACCCGCGCCTAATGCCTTGGCTATTATAGCCGAAGTACCAATACTCAAACCTATTGCCAGGCTTATAACTGTAAAGGTTACGGGGAAAGTAAAACTGATCGCAGCTAAAGGATCTGTACCGAGTAAACTAACAAAAAATGTATCGACAAGATTAAATAACATTAAGGTAACCATGCCAAATATCATAGGTATGGTCATATCTCGTATTGTTTTAGGGATTGGCGCACTTAGTAGGTCAGGTGATTTTGTTTTATTGCTCATAATCATTCACATCTTAATTTTTGATATTACTTTTGATTTAAATAACACCTGTTAAGGGTCGGCTATTCTAAAACATGGTAAAAACCTTGGCAACTTAGAAAGCAAGTTAATTGTTTGAATATGAGTTATACAGAAATTAGCTTATTTAAAATCATATAAAGACAAAAAACGTTAACAATAGCGATAAAAGAGAACAACAAAACACAATCATTTACAAGTTAGTAACAACAAACCTTTCAAAAGCTTCTTTTTTACACAAGTGAAAATAGTCAATTAACAAAGCAGTAATATTTTCATTATTTTAAATTGAAAACATTTGACAATCCTAACCAACTGTTTTAACTGTTAAATATTTATTTTTAAAAACCTATTGATATTGCTACACACCTCAAATACAAAGGCCTCAAACGCTTTCTTAAAGATCCATAAACATAGTTATCCACAGATTCTGTGGGTAACTAACGTCACCCCCTATTTATTCAGGGGTATTTAAACAAAATAATGAATTTCTATCTAAAACATTTCTTATAAATAAATTTTTTAGCATTACTTATGAATTATATGGGCGATCTAAAATAGATAATGTAATTAATAACTGAGCTTGCTACTGTTCTTTGAAAATAACGATTAATGTAAATAGCAAGATTTCCTACGAATATGCTTATTTCTTTATTTTTCAGATAAAGTGACACTATAAATTTATATTTTGTAGCTAATCGCCATAAATATTACCTAGCTTTACTCATAATCTGATAGTTCTACAACTAACTTATTATCCACGGTGGAATAAATTTGGACGCTATACATACAGAAATGCTATTTTTTAGTCTTATTGAATATAAAAGCAGCGAACAAACCATTTATTTTAAATAATAAAGTTTTATTAGTTGACACTTTGCACCCCTGCCATTAATATTTCGCCCCGTTGAGAAGCAAGCCATTCCCCCTTAGCTCAGTTGGTTAGAGCGACGGACTGTTAATCCGCAGGTCCCCCGTTCGAGTCGGGGAGGGGGAGCCAACTTTTCAACATATCATAAGTAGTTCCCCCTTAGCTCAGTTGGTTAGAGCGACGGACTGTTAATCCGCAGGTCCCCCGTTCGAGTCGGGGAGGGGGAGCCAATTATGATAATATCAAGTAGTAGTTCCCCCTTAGCTCAGTTGGTTAGAGCGACGGACTGTTAATCCGCAGGTCCCCCGTTCGAGTCGGGGAGGGGGAGCCAATTACTGATAATATTTTTAGTTCCCCCTTAGCTCAGTTGGTTAGAGCGACGGACTGTTAATCCGCAGGTCCCCCGTTCGAGTCGGGGAGGGGGAGCCAAAAAATAACTTAAAACACTCCAGACACTAAAAAATCACCACTCAGACAAATCAAAATATTTACATTTCATATCTTTATACTCTACTATATAACAATAAATCTTTTCTCGATTTAAACTCTAAATAAAACGGATATTAGATACACCATGGTTGAGTTAAAAAAATTCATATCAATTCAAGTGCTACTTTGGATAATTGTAACCTGTTCAGGAATTTATACGGTGATAAATACCTTTCAAAGTTACAGCGCACAAACACAATTAACAACTCAACGTGCAATTAGCTTGTACATCCGAGAAAACCCGCTTGTTGAAGAACCAAAAGTTTATGGCAACAACATAAAAAAAATATTTAATTTGGATTCATTAAAAATTCAAAAAGATAAAAGTGAGGTTATTTACAACCAAAATGAAAACTTATCTTATTTGCCTTTTACAATAAAAGAAATACATGCCCTCTCCCCTTTTATTAGAACACAATTTGCAGTAGATGCTGATCAAGGTTTAAACCTTGAATTTACAGTGAAAATGCAATTAGCTGCTACTGTTGCACAAAATACGCTATTTACCTTAATGGCATTTACTTTAATATTAGTTATCACACCGTTTCTCACTCTAAAATCAACATTAAAAAAAGCATCTGACAATGTCACTGAAGCCATGTCTAAAATGGTTGATCAATTTGTAAAAACTGATGAGCAAAATAAACAGTTAGATAGCAGTATCGCCGACGGTGCTGTTTCTTCTATTTTCCCAAGTATCGTACGTTTAAATTCATTTTTAAGAAAAAAACAAAAAGAAGTTGAAGAATCAGCATTAGAGATAAAATTTCAAGCATATAAAGATTCAGTAACGGATCTTGGTAACCGTAATATGTTTGTTGAATATTATGGGGCTAATATAGAGGATACAGATAAACCTAGTTTTGGTATTTTAGCCTTAGTACGTTCAAGCGAATTACAATTGATTAACCAAACCAGAGGTTATCAAAAAGGTGATGAATATATAAAAGAAGTATCAAACTTGATTCAAAAGGTGACTGGCACATATTCAACAAGCCAATGTTATAGAATCAATAGTTCTGATTTCGCTATTATTTTACCTAATATCCCTTTAAAAGAAGCTGAAAAATTTGGTGATTCATTACAATCAAAATTTACTGAGTACCAACAACAAACTGAACTAAGCTCTATAGCCAATACAGGCATGGTTGCATATGAAGCAAAAAAACCATTAGGTGAATTGCTTGCTCTGGTAGATACCGCATTAAGCTTAGCGCAAAGTAAGCAAGCAAACGCTTGGCATATTCAAAAAGCATCTGATGTACTCGATAATGTCAGTGCAAGCTTTGGCAATCAAAATTGGCGACAAGTCATAGATGATGTACTAGAAAACTCGCGCGTTAAATTAATGATACAAACAATTTCGCCAACAAATAGAAGCACCAAAGCTTACTCTGAAATTTTAGCCCGATTTAAAACGAATGATGATCAAATTTTACCTACAGCATCTTTTTTAGCTATGTCAGAAAAGCTAGGACAAATATCTCATGTAGATAAGCTGATTATTGAATCTGCAATCGATTCAATTAAAAACAAAAACCTATCAGAGCAGTTCTTTGGTATCAATATTACCGCTCACAGTGCACATGACGAACAATTTGTAATATGGCTTGAGCGCTTGTTGCTTAAAAATAACAATGTTGCTGCAAAACTTATTTTTGAAATAAGTGAATTTGGTTTACAACAAAATATCAAAGCAAGTAAACGTTTTATAGATATGACTCATAGAGTTGGTTCTAGAGTGACAGTTGAAAGATTTGGCGTAGGCTTAACTTCATTTAAATTTTTCCGTGATTTAAAACCTGATTTCATAAAAATGGATGCGAGCTATACTCGAGGCCTTGAAGAAGATAAAAATAATCAATACTTTATGCGCTTAATTGTAGATTTAGCTCATAGAATTGGTGTTACAGTTTTAGCTGAAGGCGTTGAGACTCAAGAAGAAAAGCATATTATTGAACAACTTTGTTTAGATGGTGCTCAGGGCTATTATATTGATAAACCAAGAGATATTTAAACTTTAAATAAAGCGCTTTGTTCAAATTAATCAAGGCGCTTTTTATAAAACCCCACTCCAGCACCTCTTCTAACACGTTAAATTCATTTTTTTCTCACTGTTCACCTGTTCTCAGTTGTTAAAAGGCCGAGAAAACAGGATAATAGCCCGCTTATATCTTAGGGTGATAAAAAAATGGCAGAATACTTACTAATACTGATAGCTACAGTGCTGGTAAACAACTTTGTATTAATACAATTTCTTGGCTTATGTCCGTTTATGGGTGTATCTGGTAAACTAGATACTGCTATTGGCATGTCTTTAGCTACAACTTTTGTTTTAACTTTAGCATCTATTGCCAGCTATTTAGTTAGTCATTATATTTTAATGCCCTTAGAACTCGAATTTTTAAGAACAATGAGCTTTATTCTTGTTATTGCTGTAGTTGTTCAATTTACCGAAATGGTCGTTCGAAAAACCAGCCCCACCCTCTATCGTTTGCTTGGTATATTTTTACCTTTAATCACAACTAATTGTGCCGTATTAGGTGTTGCGTTACTTAATATCAATAAAGATCATAACTTTATTCAATCTGCAGTTTATGGATTTGGTGCTGCGATTGGCTTCTCTTTAGTGCTTGTTTTGTTTGCAGCACTTAGAGAAAGGTTAAATGCTGCTGATGTTCCTTCGCCATTTAAAGGCGCTTCAATAGCAATGGTCACAGCAGGACTCATGTCTATGGCATTTATGGGCTTTACTGGGTTGGTGAAACTATAATTATGATACTTATATACGCTTTAATTGCACTAGGAAGCCTAGCGCTCATTTTTGGATTGATATTAGGCTTTGCTGGTGTACGTTTTAAAGTTGAATCAAACCCTATCGTTGACCAAGTTGATGAAATATTACCGCAAACACAGTGTGGCCAATGTGGCTATCCTGGTTGCCGCCCATATGCAGAGGCAATTGCCAATGGGGATGATGTAAATAAGTGTCCACCAGGTGGCGATGCGACTGTTAAAAAGTTAGCTGATTTAATGGGAGTAGAAGCAACACCTTTAGCTGGAGGCGAAGCGCAAGAACCAATCAAAACCGTTGCCTATATTCGAGAAGATGAATGTATCGGATGTACTAAATGTATCCAAGCCTGTCCTGTAGACGCTATTTTAGGTGCGACAAGGCAAATGCATACAGTATTAATTGATGAATGCACTGGCTGTGATTTATGTGTCGAGCCCTGCCCTGTAGATTGTATTGATATGCTACCAGTGAAAACAACAACACAAAACTGGAAATGGAATTTAGAATCCATTTCAGTAAAACAGATAGATTAAGAGGGCTAGGTGGAAAGTTTACTAGAGCAGATAGAACGTGGAATGCTATGGCAGGCCCCCGGTGGCGTGCACCCTCCTGGTCACAAAGAACTAACTGAGAAAGCAGAAATTTATCAGCTTCCATTACCTGAAAAACTTGTGATCCCAATAAAACAACATATTGGCGTACATGGGAAGGTATTAGTTGAAAAAGGGCAATTAGTCCTTAAAGGCCAAGCATTAACCGAGTCAAATCAGGCTTGGTCTGTTCCTGTACACGCACCAACATCAGGTATCATAGATTCAATTGAAGCGATGCCGTCTGCTCACCCATCTGCTTTAGAAGAAATTAGCATAATATTAATTCCAGATGGCAAAGATATATGGTGTGACTTATCTCCTGTAGAAAATTTTAAAACGCTAGAAAACCAAGATATTATAACTAAAATTCAAATGGCTGGGATCAGCGGTATGGGGGGAGCAGGCTTTCCAACATATGTGAAATCTCAAACAGATAAAAACATTGAAATCTTAATCGTTAATGGTGTTGAGTGTGAGCCCTATATCACAGCCGACGATCGATTAATGCAAGAGTATGCGGATGATATAATCCAAGGTATCAATGTTTTAAATCATGTTTTAAAACCTGAGAAAGTATTAATAGCAATCGAAGATGATAAACCATTAGCTATCAAAGCAATGCAATTAGCTAGTGAGCCATTTGAAAATATATTAGTAAGATCTATTCCGACCAAATATCCATCTGGTGGTGAAAAGCAACTGATTCAAATCTTAACAAATAAAGAAGTGCCTGCTCGTCGCATTCCTGCTGACATTGGTATTTTAGTACAAAATGTGGGAACTTTATTTGCTATAAGCGAAGCTATCCATAAAGGTAAACCGCTTATAGAACGTGTTGTAACAGTGACTGGTCGAACTTTAAATAAACCAAAAAATGTTTGGGCACTGATTGGTAGCGAAGTAAAACATTTACTTGATAATTGTGATTTTAAGCCCGAAACACAACAAAGAGTGATTATGGGTGGCCCTATGATGGGTTTCACTTTACCAAGCGTTCGTATCCCTGTGGTAAAAACAACAAACTGTATATTAGCTCCAAATCAAATAGAGTTACCTGTCAGTGATAACGAGCAAGCCTGTATTCGTTGTAGCGCCTGTGCTGATGCCTGCCCTGCATCTTTATTACCGCAGCAATTACAATGGTTTGCTAAAGCAAAAGAGTTTGATAAATTAGAAGAACATAATTTATCTGATTGTATTGAGTGTGGTGCATGTAACTATGTATGCCCAAGTGAAATTCCTTTAGTGCAATATTACCGCATTGCTAAAGCACAAATAAAAGAACAAAAAGAAGAGCAACAAAAAGCACAAAGAGCAAAAGAACGTTTTGAGATCCGAAATCAAAGGCTCGAACGAGAAAAAGAAGAGCGACTAAATCGACATAAAAAACCAGCCAAACCTAAAACTACCGCAGAGCAAAATAAAATAGCGCAAGCGATGGCGAAAGTGAAAAGCGATAAACCAGAACAATCTGCCGTGTCTGCTGCTATCGCCCGCGCTAAAGCTAAAAAGCAACAAAACGAAAATGCTGAAGCTTTACCAGATAACACAGAAGTTGCTAAGCAAAGAGCTGAGCGAAAAGAAAAAGCACGTTTATACAGAGAAGAGAAGCAAAAAGAAGTATCAAACTCTGAAGAAAGTGAAATCGAACAAACTGCTACTAATGACAAAAAATCGGCTGTCTCAGCTGCGATTGCTCGTGCAAAAGCAAAAAAATTAGCCCAGCAAGCAGAATCAAATGAAGAGCCTGATGTTACAAAAACTGATGATCCTCGAAAGTCAGCCGTTGCCGCGGCCGTCGCCCGTGCTAAAGCTAAAAAATTAGCAAAACAAGCTGAGTCTCAAGCAAGTGATGATGTTAACGAATCTGAAATAACTCAAGTTGAAGATCCTAGGAAAGCTGCCGTTGCCGCGGCTGTCGCCCGTGCTAAAGCTAAAAAATTAGCGAAACAAGCTGAGTCTCAAACAAGTGATAATGTTAACGAGCCAGAATCAACTCAAGTTGAAGATCCTAGGAAAGCAGCCGTTGCCGCGGCTGTCGCCCGTGCTAAAGCTAAAAAATTAGCGAAACAAGCTGAGTCTCAAACAAGTGATGATGTTAACGAATCTGAAATAACTCAAGTTGAAGATCCTAGGAAAGCTGCCGTTGCTGCGGCTGTCGCCCGTGCTAAAGCTAAAAAATTAGCGAAACAAGCTGAGTCTCAAACAAGTGATAATGTTAACGAGCCAGAATCAACTCAAGTTGAAGATCCTCGTAAAGCTGCCATTGCTGCAGCCGTCGCTCGTGCAAAAGCTAAAAAATTAACGAAACAAGTTGAATCAGTAACAAACGATGATGTTAACGAGCCAGAATCAACACAAGTTGAAGATCCTCGTAAAGCTGCCATTGCTGCAGCCGTCGCTCGTGCAAAAGCTAAAAAATTAGCAAAACAAGCTAATGGCCCAGAAACACCTAATGATGATACAAATGAAAAAGGCAATAATGAATGATGAAGGCTAGCACACAATTAAATATGAGCAGCTCGCCTCATAGCCATAGTCAAAAAACATTATCTAATATGATGATAACTGTTTTACTTGCGTGTATCCCTGGAATGTTAGTACAGAGCTATTTTTTTGGTTATGGCGTAATATTCCAATGTATTATTGCAATCATAACTGCAGCAGGGGCCGAGTCACTTGTTCTTAAGTTAAGAAAACGCCCTATCCTTTCAACATTAAAGGATAATAGTGCGATACTAACAGGTTTATTATTAGCATTAAGTATTCCACCGTTAGCACCTTGGTGGATAATCGTTATAGGCACATTATTTGCCATCTTAGTTGTAAAACAACTATATGGTGGTTTAGGCTTTAATTTGTTTAACCCTGCTATGGCAGGCTATGTTTTATTATTAATTTCATTCCCAGTGCAAATGACATCTTGGTTACCTGTTAACTCTCTTCAACAATATTCGTTAGGATTTTTTGAACAGTTCCAAGTTATTCTAACTGGTTTTACAAGTGATGGTTTTAGTGTCAACCAACTTAGAATGAATGTAGATGGCATTACTATGGCAACACCATTAGATACCTTAAAAACAGATATAACAAAAGGACTCACAGTTACAGAAAGTTTAACAGGTGAAGTTTTTAATGGATTTGCAGGCAAAGGTTGGTTTTGGGTTAATCTAACATTTATGTTTAGCGGCCTATATCTAATTAAAGCAAAAATTATTAATTGGCATATCCCTGTAGCTATGATTGCAACTTTGGCTTTTTGCGCTATTTTAGGCCCTTTATTTTCACCAGATATCCATGCCGGACCTGTTTTTCACTTAGTGAGCGGTGCGACTATGCTTGGTGCATTTTTTATTGCCACGGATCCAGTTTCAGCAGCGACTACAAATAAAGGGCGATTAATATACGGCGCTTTAATTGGTGTATTGATATACCTTATTCGCGCATATGGCGGTTATCCAGATGCTGTTGCATTTGCTGTATTATTGATAAATATGGCCGTGCCACTTATTGATTACTATACCAAACCAAGAACCTATGGCCATGGAGAAATCCAATGATCAGTGAAAAAAAAGCCATGATAAAAAATGGCGCGATTTTATCATTATTTGCACTTGTCACTACGGGTTTAGTGACTTTGACTCAAATAATGACGAAAGATCAAATTTTGTTACAAGAGAAAAAGCAATTATTAAAAGTGTTAGAGCAGGTTTTACCAAAAGACATACATGACAATGAACTTTACTTAGATTGCACTATTGTCAATGCGAGTTTTTTAGGAAGTAAAAAACCACATAAAATTTATCGTGCAACAAAAGATAGCAAGCCGGTTGCACTTCTAATTGAAAGTACTGCGCCAGACGGCTATAGCGGAAATATAGATATTTTATCTGCTGTTTATTTAGATGGTACAGTAGCAGGTGTTAGGGTCTTAAAACATAAAGAAACACCCGGTTTAGGGGATAAAATTGAAGTTGAAAAATCTCAATGGATCACTAAATTTGACAATATTCAGGTAAAATCAGAACAAGATATGCGCTGGGCAGTAAGAAAAGATGGTGGTATATTTGATCAGTTTACTGGTGCAACAATTACACCTAGAGCAGTAATAGGTGCAGTAAAACGTGCTAGTTTATATGCGCAAAATGAGACTGAAATGTTATTTAATGCACCAAATGAGTGTGCAGGAGTTGATAAATAATATGAAAGACAATTTAAAAGATATTTCCTTACAAGGACTTTGGAAAAATAACTCCGTTTTAGTGCAGTTATTAGGTTTATGCCCCTTACTTGCTGTTTCTACAAGTTTAATCAATGCGCTAGGCCTTGGTATTGCCAGTATGCTTGTACTAATTGGTTCAAATATATCTGTATCACTTGTTAGAAACTGGGTACCAAAAGATATACGAATACCTGTATTTGTAATGATTATTGCAGGCTTTGTAACTATCATTCAATTATTAATGAACGCATATACATTTGGTTTATATCAATCTCTTGGGATTTTTATTCCACTTATTGTGACCAACTGTGTGATTATCGCCAGAGCTGAAGCTTTTGCTTCTAAAAACCCGGTACATTTGTCGGCACTAGATGGTTTTATGATGGGCCTAGGATTTACTTTAGTCTTGATCGTTTTGGGTGCTATGCGTGAAATAATAGGCCAAGGCACTTTATTTGATGGTGCACATTTATTATTTGGTGAATGGGCGCGCGTATTAAAACTTGAAATATTCAAATTTGATAACCAATTTTTACTAGCAATTTTACCTCCAGGTGCTTTTATTGGCATGGGGTTTTTAATCGCAGGCAAAAATATTATCGATGAACAGATAAAAGATAAAGAACCAAAAGCACAAGATACTGAAAAAGCGCCACGAGCGCGTGTCACAAGCTTAACTTAGACAATAAGGCTCATCAGCTATAGATGAGTCTTTTTTAATAATATCATCTCGAACCGTATTATAAACCTGCAAGGACGTTGGTTATTCAAACGAGACTAATTGAGTTATCGAAAAACCAAGCAGCTATTTATGAATAAAACTAAACGAATCGAAATATTAAAACGATTAAGAGAAAATAACCCTCATCCAGAAACTGAACTTGAGTATAATTCACCATTTGAATTGCTTGTTGCTGTTACATTATCAGCCCAGTCGACTGATGTAGGAGTCAATAAAGCAACCAGAAAACTTTTTCCCGTCGCGAATACACCACAAGCAATATTAGATCTTGGTGTCGATGGCTTAAGGGACTATATAAAAACAATCGGTTTGTATAACTCTAAAGCCAATAATGTTTATAAAGCCTGTGAAATGCTTGTGAATTTACACGGTGGTGAAGTCCCTGAAAATAGAGAAGCCTTAGAGGCGCTTCCAGGTGTAGGCAGAAAAACTGCTAATGTAGTTCTCAACACTGCTTTTGGCTGGCCGACAATCGCTGTCGATACGCATATTGACCGTGTTTCTAACCGTACAAAGTTTGCTATGGGTAAAAATGTGGTAGAAGTTGAACAAAAACTACTAAAAGTCGTTCCTAAAGAATTTATGGTAGATGTTCATCATTGGCTAATTTTACATGGTCGCTATACCTGTGTTGCGCGAAAGCCTAAGTGTGGTTCATGTATTATTGAAGACTTATGTGAGTTTAAAGATAAAACAGAGTAATATTAGCAATGCTACGCCCTTGTCTGTTATTAGCATGGGCCTCTTTTTATCCCTTACACTTCAAACTCATTGAAGATCATGAAAAATCAAACAATAAAGTTAATAGCCCCAGTTAGGCGCTATTAATTTTATAACCAGAATATGGGGAAGCGACTTTAATACCTAATGGCCAAATTGAATACGAATTCCAGCATTAACGGTAAATCCGTCATTACGAGACCAGATATCTGTGGTCCAGCGTCCACTTAGAGCTTGTTCAGGTAACAGTAAAGACTCATCTTTAGTTTGACGTACGTTAAGCAAGTTTTCTGCATTTAAAAAGTAACTCACTTTGCCAACAGTTATTTGGCCAAGCAAACCTAAGTGCCAGTACGCTTCACTCTTAGTACGATACGGATTATCCTCTAAGTGTTGTGTACCTGTGTAGTAAGCCTCAAAACCAACCATATGACTGCCATGTTCTTCCCACATCAGCACAGCACCTGCCGAGTGTTTTGGTGTAAGTGCTAGTGGTTCACGGCCAAAACCTGAGTCATTTAGTTTACTGGCATCTGTGTATAAATAACTACCCGTAAGCTTTAGAGCATTCCAGCGGTAACGAAGTAAAAACTCAGCACCACGAATTTCACTTTGACCAGGCGCATTAACAATACGTACTGTTTTATCTGAATCTGTGCCATATGGGTTAATCGTTTCAAGTTCAGTAACATTATCAACATCAGATGCAAACAAGGTCACACTCGTTTCTACACTGTCAAATACATAACTGATATCTACCGATGCCGTTGTTGCTCGTTCTTCTTCAAGGTTTTCAAGTGGCGCTAAATTTGATAAACCTGTGTCTTCAATGTCTTCAATAAAGGGCGTTGGGGCAAAAAAACCTTTGCCGTATGAGCCGCGAATTGTCCAGCTTTGTGGATTATATAGCATAGAAACACGCGGGCTGAATTGTACCCCGTATTCACTGTGCCAATCAGCACGGGCACTGAGAGACATTGAAATATCATTACTAGCTTCATAATCTAGCTGAGAAAATAATCCCGGCACTTGATATGTATAATTAAATTCTGAAAAGTCTTGTGAGTCAAAGCTATCAGATTGGTATGCTACGCCAACAAGCCATGCAGTAGCGTCGCTATAACCTGATACACTCGATTCAAATAAGTAACTTTCATGCGTATCAGTTTCTTCTACCAAGCCATAAACATGGTCATGTTCTTGGCGCATAGCAGAACCACGTATATTAAGGTTTAACTCATCTTCAAGTTGCTGGTCAAAAATAAAACCACTATCAAGCCTCAGTGAATCTTGGCTTTGTATATATGGGTTACCGTCAGGTGCTGTTTCACCATCTGCAGTGCCGCCATCACGCTCTTCCGTCATAGCACCAAAAGTCAGATATAGATTGGCGCCAGTTTCACTTTCCCAATATAAACGCGGACGAATACTTGCGCGCTGGTATCCAGCCATATCAAGCCAGCCGTCATCATCTAAATCTTTTTGCTCTTGATTATGTACTCCAGCGGTTACCGATGCACTTGTTGATTCGTTGATCGGCGACGCAAAATATGAGGTTATGTCTTGCCCATTTTTTGATGTCGCGTTCAATAACACTTCGCCTTCAAGTTCATCTGATGGCGTACGAGAAATTAAGTTAATCACACCGCCAAGTGCTGAACCTCCGTACAAAGAAGATGCCGAACCTTTAATAATTTCAACATTAGCAAGATCTGTTGGTGGAATTTGTAATAAACCAATGGATGCCGTTTGGCCACCATAAAGCGGTAAACCATCACTAAGCAGTTGTGTGTAACGACCATACAAACTTTGTAATCTGATATTGGCACTACCTAAGGCTGGAGATGTATTTTGCACGCGCACTCCCCCAGTCTCAGCTACCAGCATTGAGATATTACCCGGCCTCATTAAGGCTTTCTCTTGAATTTCTTCGCCGTTTATAATCTCAGTACGGGTTGCTGACTCAGTAACAATACGACCAAGGCGTGATGCAGTTACTTGAATTTTTTCAATTTTATTTTTTTCATGTTCATCATGATGATCATGGTGCTCATCTTCACTCGCGTAAGATATTGAAGGTGCTAACAGCACTGCGAGTGCAACTTTTGAATATTTAGTAAGCATTTTTTACCTCATAAATGCAAAGAACTGCGAAACGTTCGCAATTTAAAAAGTGATTTGTGTGTTTTATGCAGTGGGCTTAAACGCCCTAAGAGGTAAAAATGGGTGGTCGATAAAGTGAGCTGGCAATAAAGTGGGTATCCTTTGACTGTAGTGACAGCATAGATTCACTTAAAATGACTAACTCAGATAAAGAAAGGTTGGTATCTAAATAAACAGGGGAAATACAGGCGTTTGCTGGACAAATGCATTCGCTTTCACAACACTCTATTTCACAGCAGTCATCATTGTTTTCTGATGATTGTCCATCATAGGTATCGTTATCGAAGACTTTCATCTGGGCTGTAGATTGCAGATTAGAGTGAGTATCATTTACCGCCATAAAATGATAAGCCATCGCCTGCCCTACAAAGGCAACCAAGATGGTTATTATAATCAGTAATTTTGACAAGGGTTTATACATAAACATCTCTAATAATATTAGCGATAATTTTATGCGGTTTTTAGGTATAAGTGAAGAGGTGAGTAGAAAGTTTTCATAAGATAAATGAATGATGAAAAGGTCTATATTTATATTCCTCTGAGCATTTTTCATTCACAGTGTGTTTTTCTCGATCAATGATTTTCTATATGCTGATGGGCTTTGACCTACCAGTTTCTTAAAAGCGGTATTAAAAGTAGACTTGGAATTAAAACCAACGTCGAAGGCAATACTCGTGATTAACTTGTCGCTATTGATTAAAGCGGCCTTAGCTTCTTCTATCCGAAAACAATTAACGAATTGAAAAAATTTGGTATCCAAAAATTGAGAGAGTGTTTCTGAAATATGGTTTTCACTTTCAGAAATAGATTCTGATAGTTTGTTTAGCGATAAATTATCTTGCAAGAATAACTTATCTTCTTTCATTGCATGTTCTAGTTTTGATGCTATTTTTTGCATTTTTTCAGCGCTAAGTAATGCTGCTCTAGTTTGACCTTGTTCTGCCTGACTCACACGAGGTGAGCCTTTATCAGACTCATTTAGTAGTTTTTGATTGAGTGCCTTCTGAATAAAAATCGCCAGTGCTATCACCTCTAAAATAGGTAGTACAACACCTGTTCCAAACCAGCGCCAACCCAATGCACCAAGAGAAAATTCAATAGCATACATTAACCATACAGCGCCCCAAATTAATAGTACCGGTCTAAACCAGTCTAATGAACGTTGCTCTATTTCAGAAAATCGTTCCATAAGCTGTTGACGATGACCATTATGCAGCTTTAAAGCGGCAACTAAATACAAGAGTGTGTATAAAATGAAAACAAAAGTGGTAAAAAGACAGGTAAATACAGCGATTTTCCAAAGTTCAGGATCTCTTGTTGAAGGCGTAGCCAAAGCGATCTTTTCGGCGGGGCTGATCATAAAAATAAAAGGGAGCATACCCAAAATCACTACGATGGGCCCAGACACTGCTAATATCACCATGCGTTTATCTGTGCTCTTATCTGGTGACATAGAAGCATAAGCATAAAAGTAGAGCGCAGAGCCAAGTAAAACCCTAAACGGAATGTGTGCTCCGGTTAGTGCAGGTGCATAAACAAATGCACCTGAATATACAAAAAGCTCTCCAGCCGAATGTGTCAGTAACAATAACAACAGCCCTTTAAGGCATAAGTTTTGTTTATTGTCAGGCCTTTTGAACACTTCTAATAATGCTAGTATTGTTATTCCCATAATGCAGGAAAATAAAACCGTGGGAAAAACGTGAACCATTAAATGACCAAAGAAAAATATTTTCTTTGATTATAGACCTAACATTTAACCGAATCTATCTATTTTATTGCAAGTCATTCAGCTTAGTCAGTAGCAGTCTCTTGATTTTGATTTACTGATATTCCTTTAAAAACTAACCATAGGCCGATAGTCAATTCAAACAATGCACCTGGCGCCATAGCATAAGCCAATTCTGAAGGAGCATTGTGCACTGCAATGTTAACAAAGCCGTATAACACCATTGTTGAATAGGTAATCATTCCCCAAATGGATAAAAATTTTGGAATATAACCAGAGATATAAAATAAATAACAATAAACTACGCCGCCGATACCCATTATAAATAATAGAATGTAATAACTAACACCATATAGTTTTGTAAAAAAGCGTGCTAACGCCTGTAACTGATTAGGTTCAAACGCCTGTAGATATTCGGCACCACTTAAGAACATTAATATCGTCAAGATGAACATAATGGCAACACAGCCCAAAAGCGCTTCGCCAAACCTAAAAATTAAACCTAATAAGGCTAAATTTTTGTTCACAGGTTTTAATACAACATAAAGTGCCCAAGAGAGAACCATCACTAAGACGAACATTATAAATTCAATTGCAATTGCAATTCTAAAAACCCCCTCTTGACCAGCGAAGTTTTCGACAGCATCTTTTGCTTTTAATAAAGAGCTAAGATCAAAAATCATCGAAGGAAAGGTCGCAATAATAATGATGAGTGCGTAGGTAACCCCTGCAATTTTAGTATAGTTATTCTTCATGTTAACCATTGAATTGGTCATTGAGTTTCCTTTTAGTTACTTTTAGTTAATAAGTTTTAATCTGTAAAGTAAGCTATTTTAATGGTGGTGTCGTTTTAATGGGCCTATTCAAACGTATTTTTTAGTTATTTAGCAAGATAGTCATTTTCACACCGATTAAAAGCTATCAAAGTTACGTTTGCTGATTGTTAAAATATGTTTATTGGAGTCAAAAATATTAACAGTTTTAAGAAATGGAGCAGTCAGAAGCAATGGTAACTCCATTTCGTAACAATTAACTTCAATTATTCTCTACAAGCTAATTGGCCCACCAGATACGATATTTAAAATGAAAGGTGTGTAGCCAATCATGCCCATAATCATCAGTATAATGATCATAAACAACAAACCACTTATTATGCATTTAACGCTATTCGAACTTTTTTCATTCGCATAAAAATACAGCTGCAAAATTAGAAGTGGTAAAACATAGCAGCCAAATGTCCACATATAAAAAAATGGGTCACCAAAGGCAGGGTTCATTCCCAGCATATTTCCCGTTACTAAGTAGCTAAATGTCCCTATCCTTAATATCCATTGCGCATTTGAAACAAGAAATAGTCGTATAGCCCATTTTCTGTGAGCAGAAAAATCCTTTTTAATAGCTAGACGAACAGTCAAATAAGCAAATGTTAATATTAAAAAACCATTGATCGTCGTGCCAATTTCAGGGATACCTATTGGATCAGGATCCCTTATCCACACTAAATAGAAACCGGATATTGCTAAGCAGAAAACCGTTAACAAGTAGATATAGCCATTTATTTTATGAAATTTAGGAAAGATATTTCGAACTTTAGGTATTAATTGCAATGCGCCACCAAAAGCGACTATGCCAGCACCGATAGCATGTGAAGCAAATGCAAGATTACCTGAAAAATCTCCTGCACGGTAAGGAGAGACGCCAAACTGTCCTAATACAACATTCCAATGTGCCATATTATCGTTTATTACTGAAGATCCATAAAACCCCATAATGTAATAAAAGAATAACCATTGGCCTATCAAAGTTGTGACAAACCAAAATGCCGCACTATATTTTAATGACTTATTTGCAAAGGATTGCTTTGCAAACTTATCCAATATACTTTTATTTACAGCTGTTTTATTTGTGTCTTGTATTTCATTTTCTATCTCTGAGCCCAAACCGGGATTGCGTGTATTGTCCATTTTAAAAGCCTCTTTGTTACTGCAATGGTTAGCATTATGAAAAAAGACTCATAAAATTCGCCCAAATGGGCCTATTCGAACATATTTTTTCAATTAATTGAAAAAATCGCTTATTTAATGACAAAACAACAAGCAAGCATCGAGTCGTATAGAATGGAAACAAATGTGATATAGATATTCATCACCCTCTTATCTTATATCTCCATTATAGTTTGTTAATAAAAAAGCCTTGTCTTGCAGGTTTTATAATTGAGGAATTATACAAATTTAAAGATATAATAGATTTTTGGATTTATACCGTCACCATTATTATAAAATAATAGGAATTTTATGCGTTTATTACATACAATGCTGCGTGTTGCAGATTTAGAAAAATCTATCGAATTTTATACCCAAGTACTTGGCATGAAAGAACTAAGACGTTCAGAGAATGAAGAATACCGTTATACTTTAGTTTTTGTAGGTTATGGTGATGAAGATTCAAACAGCGTGATAGAACTTACATTTAATTGGGATACTAACGAGTATGAACATGGCACTGCATTTGGTCATTTAGCTATTGAATATGATGATATCTATAAAGCATGTGACAATATCAAACAATTAGGTGGTGTTGTTAGCCGTGAGCCAGGTCCAGTGCTTGGTGGTTCAACTGAGATTGCTTTTGTAAAAGATCCTGATGGTTATTCAATAGAGTTAATTCAAAAGAAGTAAATTGAACTACACATAAAATAGAGCTGAATTACGATTTATACCAATCCCAATAAATATGTGATCAATCTAAATGGTTTAAATATACAATAGCTGTGTTGCCTGCATGGATGCAGGTACTTAGGTTTAGTCTGAAACTATAAACCGGTGCTCTTGAAAATTTATCCTAATTTATATTAGATCACTAACTTAATGAATTGGTATTAACTCTCATTCTCCATAACCAAATTAGACTTTTGTAAGAAAGTCACAAAATAATTGCTATAGGATATAGGACTTTCACATAGGGTTTGATAAAGCATCAGACAAGATCTAAGAGAAAAATAGATATAGGGTTAAAAAGCAATATAGATTAGATGTTCTTGAAGTGATTTAACCTATGACTTCTGACTCAACTCTTAAAAAAGAGTGGCGTCCCCAAGGGGATTCGAACCCCTGTTACCGCCGTGAAAGGGCGGTGTCCTAGGCCTCTAGACGATGGGGACACAGTGTTTATTGCTAAACTATCAGTGTCACTAGGACTGGTTATTTAAACTCTCACCATATGAGCTTCGCATAAGCGATTAAATTGTATTGCTGACTTTCACATTCTCATTAAAGAAAGTGGCGTCCCCAAGGGGATTCGAACCCCTGTTACCGCCGTGAAAGGGCGGTGTCCTAGGCCTCTAGACGATGGGGACACAGTTGTTTTTATTTTACTTTTATAAAAAAGTATAAAAACGGTCAGTGTCACTAGGACTGGTTATTTAAACTCTCACCATATGAGTTTCGCCTAAGCGATTAAATTGTATTGCTGACTTTCACATTCTAATTAAAGAAGTGGCGTCCCCAAGGGGATTCGAACCCCTGTTACCGCCGTGAAAGGGCGGTGTCCTAGGCCTCTAGACGATGGGGACACAGTTGTTTTTATTTTACTTTTATAAAAAAGTATAAAAACGGTCAGTGTCACTAGGACTGGTTATTTAAACTC
>NZ_JAHKQC010000039.1:0-152284 GCF_018860845.1 Pseudoalteromonas sp. C2R02
TTAGTTAATTCTAATTGTTATCAAAAAAGGTCGCTTATGCGGCCTTTTTTAATACCTGAAATTTGATGTTGTGAGCTTAAATACAGCTTAGGAGAAGTACGCCCCGTAACTTATAGAAAACACCTAGCTTTCATTTTAAGCTAATAAATATCACCATTTTTTACGCTTTTTGTACATAGATTATTTATACATTGTGCAGCGGGTTCTTCTAGGTGCTGACAAATACTCATCATTTTATTTTTTTCATTAAAAACTTTTTCAGCAACTGTAATTTTAGCTGCTAAAGTTTGTACTTTATCTGAATCTACCACCTTATTTGAGTAAATAGCATATTGGCTTGGACCACCACATGCTCTGCTGCCAACTGCGATTACTTGGCATTGATTTGAAGTATCACACTCTTTATTAGCTATGAAAGCCTGAAGTTCTGATTTTTTTTCATTTAAGCTTCCAGCAGTAATAGCTCCAAGTTTTTCTTTATGGTGATTATCCACTTGGGTAGTTGGTGTTTTATCTACTGCTTCAGCTGGTGCTTTTTGCTCATCTTGACAAGCGGTTAAAGCAAAAGCAAATGGTAGCACTAAGCTAAGATGTTTTAAATTCATGGAAAAAGGCCTATTTGAAAAATATATTTAACTGTATCATATTAAATGTGATTATAAGTTTCCAATATATGTATTTTAATTGAATGGTGTGATGTGATTTTAAATTTTATTTATATTTTATTGTTTGCATTTTTTGGTATGACAGCAACGTATTTTGTTCGGTTTTTTTATGACTTTTGGTTTAAAAATCAGATCAGAAGTTTTTATATGATGAAGGCTGGGATATGCATTGCTATTTGCTGCATATGTTATGGTTTGATCTTTGCTTTATCATGAAATAAAAATTTAGGCTCTCCGTAACATGGTATCTGAATAGTTACGGAGAAATAAGTATGGAGCGTTGTTTAGTTTATTTCTTTTCGTTTAACCAAATAGCAACTTGTTTAGTGAAATAAGTTAAGATGCCATCAGCACCTGCACGTTTAAATGCTAATAAAGATTCCATAATACAAGGTCTTTCAGCTAACCAGCCATTTTGAATTGCAGCCATATGCATCGCATATTCCCCACTTACTTGGTAGGCAAAAGTGGGTACGCCAAATTCATCTTTAACACGACGTACAATATCAAGGTATGGCATACCTGGCTTCACCATAACCATGTCAGCACCTTCTTGTAAGTCTAATGCGACTTCTCTTAAGGCCTCATCTGAGTTTGCAGGATCCATTTGGTAGGTTTTCTTATCTGCACCTTTAAGATTGCCAGCAGAGCCTACCGCATCTCTAAATGGTCCGTAGTAACTTGATGCGTATTTTGCGGAATAAGCCATAATGCGTGTATGTATATAGCCAGCTTCTTCTAGTGCTTCACGTATTGCACCAATTCTTCCATCCATCATATCTGATGGCGCTACAACATCTGCTCCAGCTTGAGCATGTGAAAGCGCTTGTTTGATTAATATCTCAGTTGTCACATCATTAATTACATAACTTTGCTCATCAATAATGCCATCTTGACCGTGTACAGTGAAAGGGTCTAGTGCCACATCTGTGATCACGCCAATCTCAGGTACTTCAGCTTTTAATGCACGAACGGTCCTTTGAGCTAACCCATCAGGATTATAAGCTTCTTCGGCTAAAAGTGACTTTTTATCACTTGGTGTAACGGGGAAGATAGCAATAGCCGGTACGCCTAGCTGAGATAGTTGCTTGGCTTCTTCGATTAGTAAATCAATTGAAATACGTTCAATACCAGGCATTGATTCGATAGCCTCACGGCGATTTTTTCCTTCCAATACAAAAACAGGATATATCAGATCTTTAACTGTTAAAGTATTTTCACTCATTAAACTACGTGAAAAGTCATCTCGTCGCATTCTGCGCATGCGTGAATATGGGAATAAATCTAAACCTGATTGTGCCATGTGTATTACCTATTGTGGATTATCTGTTGTTAAAAACTGTTCTGAGGTTGATGATATTTTATTTCGACCAGTTTCTTTTGCTTGATATAATGCTTTATCTGCTAACGCAGTGTGTTGATTTGGATCTTGATTTAGCTTTGCAATCGCACTATACACTCCTGCGCTAATCGTCATCTCTATTATACCTGCAGATGTATGTATTTTGGCTTTTTCAATATTCTCTCTTATAGACTCTGCAACTGCGATAGCGCCATCGGTCGGAGTGTTAGGTAAAATGATTGCAAACTCTTCACCACCATACCGACATGCTTCGTCACAAGGGCGTTGAAGGCATCCTTTTATGGTACTTGCGACAAACTTAATCGCTTCATCGCCAGCTAAATGCCCAAGAGAATCGTTAATAATTTTAAAGTGATCAATATCTAACATTAAAATGGCTAACGATGTTTGCTCTCTTCGAGAGCGTCTAAATTCCATTGCGAGTTTTTTGTCAAAGTAGAGCCTATTACGGATGCCCGTTAATGCATCGTGAGTATTTTTCTCTTCTAATTCTCTATTTTTTTCTTCTAGTTCTCTAAGGGTTATTTCGAGTTCAAAAGTACGCTCTTGAATTTTTGATTCAAGATCTTGCTGAGCTTGATTTTGGATTTTTAATTTTTCTTCTAATAATCCATCTTTCGCTCTTACTTCAGCAATTAATTGGTGCTGTTGCTGCGCCTTTTCATCCCGTTGCGTAATAAATTGAACAATTAATAAATAGGAAACAATAAAACTACTCATTAAGAAACAAACAATCAAAATTGACTTTATTGTTATGGCTGAAAATATATGCCCATTAAATAATAGAATACCATGCAGCAAAGTTAAGAAAATAGGTAGTTGATAGGCGAATACAGTTTTGGCATATTTTGCTTTTTTTATGATATGAAAACTTGTAATCACTAAGCAAACACTCATATTAATTAAACCTATGGTGAAGCTCATTATTAAGCTGTTTGAATAACTAAACAAAGGGCTCAAGAAGATCATAATGAAAGTTAAACTAAAGGAAATGCTCAATATTTTGAATTGGAGTTTATCTGCCTGGGCTAGTTTTAATAATTTGGAAGTAATTGGATTTAATAGTGTAACAGCGCATAAAAATAAGGCTGATATATTTATTTGTTGTAACCAGAAAGCATCAAAGTTGAAGTAGCGATAACTGAGTCCAAAATATCCAGTCAATATAGCCCAAAGACAAGTAATATATAAACTGCCCATTAAAAATAAACTGTTTTTAGTCAACATGCTGATGAGGAAATTACTTATTATTAATGCTAATAAAAAACCTAAAAGTAGACCAGTTAGTAAGTTTAGTTTACTTTTATATTGCACATATCGCTCAGGTGTCCATATGCTAAGAGGAAGTTTTAAAGCGCCTTTGCTTTGGGCTTTTAAGTAAATGCTATTACTACTATTAGCAGCTAAAGATATGCTAAATAATAAAGCTTCATCTTTAATTACTCGGCTTGATAGCGGTTGAGTATCGCCAATAGTATGATGCTGAATTACCGTTTTATTTGTGATCTGATAAAGAGAAAGCTTATCAATTAACGGGTTGCTTAGTACTACAAATAATTTTTTTATCTCATCAGTATTATTCGTTAAATTGAATTTCATCCATACTGCTTTACTTTGCAGGCCTAAATTTAACCGCCCATCTAGAGATTTTTGCCATAGATGTTCTTGTTTTAATTGAGCTGATTCAATAGAGTTTTCAGAGGTGGTGTATAAATAATTGATAGGGTGTTGGTAACTAAACTGTGCATTGATATCAATATTGCTTGCCCATAAACTGTTTGATTGTAAAAAAGATAACAGTATAAACAATGTGGCAAGCAAATATTTTGGCATACTCATTCCTTTTTGCCGAATTGGGCTTATTTTACACGTTTAACTCGGATTGTTTTATTTGAACCCATTTTCTTCAGTAAAAATGAATTTAAAGCACCGCGCATAATTGTCACTTCATTATCGGCTTTAACTCTAAAATTATCGGTGCCTATTTGACGCCAAACTTGACCGTTAGCAAGTGTAATAACAAGCTCTCCATGAGGGGCTTTTTTTACTTTTTTAACGAGTGCTATTTGCTCTGAGTCTGAGTTAGCAGAGATATTTTTATGCTCTAAGCCAAACTTTTCTTCTTTATTTATAGCTTTGCTTTGTTCAACCATGACTGGGGTTTTAGCAGTTGATATATCAATGCTTTTCCCTGCAATTATTTGGTCATAACACACAAGTCTTTTAAAGTCATTTTCAATCATACTACAAGCTTTTAATGCTTGAGTATTGATATCTTGAGCGAAGCTGTTAGCTGATAATAGCACTAATAATGATAATGTTAGTTTTTTCATTTAATTCTCTTGTTCTGTCGGTTCTTGTTTTTTACTACTAAATGACGCCAAAATTAGGCCTAACTCAAATAACGCGAGCATTGGAATCGCTAGTAATGTTTGAGATAAAATATCTGGTGGTGTTAAAAACATCGCTACAACAAAAGCGCCAACAACTATGTATGGGCGTTTTTCTTTTAAGCTTTGTACATCAGTTGCACCACTCCAACACAGTAACATAATTGCTACAGGAATTTCGAATGTTATGCCAAATGCAAAAAATAATTTTAAAACAAACCCTAAATAGCTGCTTATATCAGGGCTTAAAGTCATCATATCTGGACCTACCCCTGTAAAAAAACCAAGAATAATAGGCAGAACGATGAAGTAACAAAAGGCGATACCTGAGTAAAAGAGTAAAATGCTTGAAATTAGCACTGGTATCAGCATGCGCTTTTCATTTTTGTATAAACCTGGTGCGATAAAACCCCAAATTTGATGCAAAATAAATGGAAAAGCTAAAAAAAGTGACACAAACAGTGTAAGTTTAAAAGGGGCAAAAAATGGCGAAGTCACATCTGTTGCTATCATGCTCGTACCTTGTGGTAAGGTCGAAATCAAAGGCTCTGCAACAAAGCTGTAAATGTCATTGGCAAAATATACTAAGCCAATAAATATTACCAAAATAGACAAAATAGCATGAACCAGTCTATTTCTTAACTCAACTAGATGACCAATAAATCCTGGCTGGCTTTGTGAAGCGTCTTTCTTATTTGTCATTTTTAGGTTCTTTTGTATCTGTTTGTTTGTAACTATGGGTGACAGATTGGGCTGCTTGATTTAGTTCGTCTAGCGAACTTTGAAGGTCTGGCGATAAATTTTTCATGCCTTTCTCTTCAGCCTCTTTTAAGTTGTTATGAAGCTCATGAACTCTCAGCTCTTCATTTATCTCAGATTGTACAGACTGACCAAATTGCTTGGCTGTTTTAATCCAGCGACTTACTGTGCGTATTGCGACAGGCAAGCGCTCTGGGCCTAAAACGATTAGACCCACGATAAAAACAATAACCAGTTCCCAAGCGCCCATAGTTAGGCCTTATCTTTTTCTTTAGCTTGTACATCAGAGTTTGTGCTTTCTTGCTTTTCCTGATGATTGATTGAGTCAGCTTCTGCTTTTTTATCTTCATCCGAAACTGCTTTCTTAAAGCCTTTTATTGCACCGCCTAAATCACCGCCAATATTTTTTAACTTCTTTGTACCAAACAAAAGCACGATGATGGCTAATACGATTAATAGCTGCCAAATACCAATTCCACCAAAACCCATAATACATTCCTCTTAAAATATTAAAAACTTAATTTGTTTAGATTTTACGACGCAAAATTTTGCTGTTTATAAGTTAAAGTTTACGCCAAGCAGCAATAAAACTAAAGCAGGCAATACTGCCAGTAATAATTGCTTCTATTTCTTTGTGTGCAACAAAGAGCAAGGTCGTAACAATAAACCCAGTACACGATACCATAGCTAGTATTAAGGGTTTTTGATCTGGCGCTTTTTTTTCTGTATTTTGTAGCCTGTTTTGCTGCTTTAAACTCAAATAAATAAGATCAGGCAATTCTGGCAATTTCTCAGCCCAAAATGGAAAGTTGGTTTTAATTTGTTTTAAAACCGACATAGGGCCCATTTGTTCTTTTACCCACTCTTCAAGGAAAGGTTTGGCTGTTTTCCACAAATCCAGTTGTGGATAAAGTTGACGGCCTAGACCCTCAATATAAAGTAATGTTTTTTGTAGCAATACTAATTGCGGTTGTACTTCCATATTAAAACGTCGCGCGGTATTAAATAAGTTCACCAATACTTGACCAAATGATATTTCAGCAAGTGGTTTTTGAAAAATAGGCTCTAATACTGTGCGGATCGCAAACTCAAAATCTTCAATGCTGGTATCGGCTGGCACCCAGCCTGAATCGACATGTAATTGAGCAACTTTTTGATAATCACGATTAAAAAAGGCGATAAAGTTCTCTGCTAAATAGCGTTTATCTTCTTTATTTAATGTGCCAACAATACCGCAATCTATGCCAATATACTTAGGGTTCTCAGGTGTTTCTCTTGAAACAAATACATTGCCTGGGTGCATATCGGCATGAAAAAAACTATCACGAAATACTTGAGTGAAAAACACTTCTACACCCCGTTCAGCAAGCAAAGCCATATTGGTATTTTGTGCTTCTAATGCGGGAAGATCAGATACCGGAATACCATAAATACGCTCCATTACTAATATATTTTTTCTGCTGTAGTCGCTGTAAACATGGGGTACGTAAAGTGAGTCTGAGCCTTCAAAGTTACGCTTAAGTTGCATGGCATTCGCGCCTTCCCGTAACAAATCAAGCTCATCTAAAATCGTTTTTTTATAGCCTTTAATGACTTCAATTGGCTTTAAACGTTTACCGTCTGGAATGAACTTACTAACAAGCACTGCAAGGTCTTGCATCAATTTCAGGTCTGAATGAATGATAGGCGCAATATCAGGGCGAATCACTTTAATGACGATGTCATGACTTTCACTGTCTTGCTCTTTAAGCCTAGCTGTGTGCACTTGGGCTATAGAAGCGGATGCTAACGGTTGAATATCAAAGTCATCAAATAAGTCAGCGATATCAGTTACATCTAATGCGTTTTCAATTAATTTTTGTGCTTGCTCACCTGAAAAAGGTAACACTTGATCTTGCAGTAATGCGAGCTCTTTAGCGATATCATCGGATAGCAAATCTCTACGAGTAGAAAGCATTTGTCCAAACTTGATCCAAACAGGACCTAAGCTTTGTAGTGCTAATCGTAATCTATGCCCAGGACTTTTGTCTTTATGTTTATTTTGCAACCAAAAAAAGCAAAGGCGCAATGGCGTATAAAACCAAGGGCGAACATGTTTTGGGATTAGTTCATCTAAACCAAAGTGCAATAAGGTTTGGATTATTTTATATAATCGGGCAATCCGCAAAGTCTATTTCCTTTCATAGTAGAGAGCGTATCTCTGTGGTCAAATTCAGTTATTTAACGCTTTGCATCAAAATATTAATTCTGTGTTCTAATACATCTAGATCACTGGTCAGTTGCCTATTGTCATTTTTAAAAATGGTAAGTTCAATAGGGTGCATCGCTACTTTAAGTTCGTCTTGTAATGTATGTGCTGTCGTAGACTTGAGTTTCTCTACTAATTTTTGTTGTTGGCTATGTAAGGTTTTAACACCAAGTGTCACTCTATGGCTCATGCCATCACCTAGATAACTAGATAGCTGTTCAGGCCAATCTATCTCTATTTTTGAGAATGCGCTGCTATAAGCTTGTGCTAATTGAATATCACCTTCTAAATCAAGTTTGCCTTCTCTAATTAATTTGGTGATTTTTGCTGGATCTTTAAGTTCTAATAAGGTGTCTATACTTGCGCAAATAATACAGTCAGCTTGTTTTTCATCTGTGGTTAAAATGATAAACTTTTCGCCGGTATATAATAAGATGAAAGCTTGTTGCCAATCTTTAATGTTTAGCTGTAATGTTTTGTGTTTGATTGCACTTAAGCTAATGTGAAGTTGAGGCGATAATTTTATCGCTTGATTTAACACTGATTCGATCAAGGCGATAATGAGCTGGGATAGCATATTGATTCCCTAGAAAGTAAAGGCGAGTTTCCCCGCCTAAAAATTTAGCTTAGTATTTAAAACCACGATGTAGGGCTACTATGCCGCCAGTTAAGTTTTGGTAGCTTGTTTGCTCAAAACCAACTTGTTCCATCATGCCTTTTAATGTTTCTTGATCTGGATGCATACGGATAGATTCAGCTAAGTATTGATATGACTCACTGTCGTTAGTCACAACAGAGCCTATTTTTGGTAAAACGTTGAATGAGTAAAAATCATAAACTTTAGTTAAAAGCTCATTGTCGGGCTTTGAAAACTCTAGCACTAATAAACGACCGCCTGGCTTTAATACGCGAAACATTGAGGCCAGGGCTTTATCTTTATCAGTAACATTACGTAAACCAAATGCAATTGTAATAATATCAAAGCTGTTATCAGGGAAAGGTAATGCTTCTGCATTTAATTGTACATACTCGATGTTACCTACTCGGCCTTGATCTCTTAATTTTTCACGACCGACTTTAAGCATAGAGTCATTAATATCACCTAAAATAACTTGACCCGTTTCACCGGTAATTTGGCTAAACTTAGATGTCAGATCGCCGGTACCGCCAGCTAAATCTAAAATCTTATGACCTTTTCTCACACCTGAACTGGCGATAGTTTGACGTTTCCAAAGACGGTGAATACCCATAGACATCAAATCGTTCATAATATCGTATTTTGCAGCAACAGAATGGAAAACGTCGGCAACCATGCCAACCTTCTCTTGCTTGTCGATCGTTTTATAACCAAAGTGAGTGGTGTTGTCTTGAGTTTGTTTCATCATTTTTCCCTATCAAATGCGAGAGATATTATCTTTGATAGTTTACTTGATTATGTATACCCATGCTAGCCTAAGATTGATGGCTAAGGACAATATAGGATGTATGATTGAGAGTAGGTAATATAAAATTTAGAGATAGTTATGAGAACAAAACAGTTTGATTTTTGTTCTCATAAATTTGTTTGATTAGTCAGCGAATTGAATCACTGTATTTTTCCCTGCTTGTTTTGCTTGCTCAGTAGCTGAGTGTACCTTATGGGTTAAGCTATTAAGTTCTTCTCTTGGAGATATTTCAGCAATACCCATAGAAATTGTGATTGTGGGTAATCTACGGCCTGTTCTTGAACTGACAAAGCGTAGTTTCTCTACACCACTTCGCATTTTTTCTGCTATTTCAGTGACTGCAGTTAACTCTACTTCAGGTAAAATAATTAAAAATTCTTCTTTTTTTGTTCTCACGGGTAAACCGCTTTCGAGTACGTAAGACTTTACCTTTGAAGCTATTTTATTAAGTACAACATCACTAATAATATGGCCGTATTTACGACTGAAATCATTGAAATCATCTATGCTAATATTGATAGCGCACAGGGATTTATTTTCATCTATCCATAATTGCGCTTGTTCAGCCATGTAATTTTGCTTAAATAATCCTGTTAAAGGATCTTTATGTGTTGCTTGTTTTAAAGCGAGTAGTTTCTGTTTAGTCTTTTTATTTTCTGTTTGTGCTTGCAGTAAATTATCTTGTAATTTTAACTGTGATGTTTTGAGTTTGTAACTGGCATCAATAATACTCGATAGCACCTGACGAGATTGTGTTAGGTTATTTTCATCTATCGATAAAAGAGAACTATCCAATTGAGCAATATATTGGTTTATCGCTTGATTGCCCTCAGTTGTTGAGGCTTCAATATTATTCACAACCTCAGTAACACCTTTTATTAATAAGTCTTGAGACTTGTGTTCTTGAGATAAATGGCGTTGATAAAAACTCTCAAGGATAAAATCATCAAGTTGCTGTTTATTAGCAATGGAACGCTCTATGTCTTGGTTTAACTCTGCATTATCTGCGGAAATATAAGCATATGCCACATGATAATTAATCGGATGGGGAGCGAGTTTATGTTCTTCTAAAAATAGGCAAAGCTGAGTCATTTTATCTTGCGCTTTAGCCATGGAATCATGGTACTTCATAATTGTCCAATCAATAAAATTCGTAGCTGTTCCTCAGCTAAATAAGAAAACAAATCTCAATCCATGAGTAATTTTACCATTAGAAAACAAATTTGATTATATTGGAATAGTTTTAGCTAATAATTATATAAAACCAGAATAAAGTGGGAGTTTATTAACCCACACGCTCTTTATTTAGGTAATTATGCCTCACTTTGTGTTTGTATCTTAAAATGTGGGTTTATATCGTATTTTTCTTTGTTCGCTTTTTTATTTGGGTTAGCCTTAATGTATTGGTAGCATAATTGAGAGTGAAGATGAAAAAAATAATTAATAAAACATTAATCGCTGGTGCGTTGATGGTTGCTTTAACTGGCTGTAATTTGACTGCATCAAACCCAAATGACAGTTTTACTCAGCTAGCTGAAAAAATTGTAGATTACCGTAAAAGTATCGATACCTATAGTGCTAATGAAGGTATTGATAATCACTTTTTACCCGATTTATCGCCAGCGTTTTTAAAAGCAAAAAATGAAAGCTTCTCAGCGTTATTAGCCCAATTAAATTCACTCGATCCTGAGTTAATGAATGCGGATAATAAAATCAACTTGGCAATTATTAAGGCTCAAGTTCAAAATTCATTAGATGAATATCGGTTTAATGCGCATTATATGCCATTGACCTCTGAATTTGGTTTTCATTCATCTATGTCATTTTTGACTTCTCGATCGGATTTTTCAAATAAGCAAGGCTACGATTTATATCTTAAACGCCTTGCAGATATACCTAGGTATTTCTCTGAAAATATATTTTGGATGAAAAAAGGCATTGAAGTTGGCTTTACACAACCTAAAGTTGTACTTGTTGGTTATGAAGATTCGATAACAACTTTTATTAAAGATGATCCTGAGCAATCTAGCTTTTATGCACCATTTAAAGAAAATAAAGCAAATTTAGATAAAGCTGAATTTGCATCTTTACAGCAACAAGCTAAAAAAATTATTCAGGCAAAAGTGATTCCAGCCTACCAAGATTACAAAGCTTTTTTCACTCAAGAGTATTATCCTGCAGCGAGAAATGAAATTGGTGTTTCAAGTACTGAAAATGGTGAGTCGTTTTATGCCAATAGAGCGAAGCATTACACTACAACTGAGATGTCTCCAAAAGAAATTCATCAGTTAGGTTTAAAAGAAGTTAAACGTATACGCGCTGAAATGCAGGTAATTATAGAACAAGTGGGTTTTGAAGGTGACTTTGCTAAGTTTGTAGAGTTTTTACGTACCGACCCTCAGTTTTATGCAAAAACACCTGAAGAACTATTAAAAGAAGCCTCATTTATTTCTAAAAAAATAGATGCTCAGTTACCTAAATTATTCCATACCTTACCACGCACTCCGTATGGTGTGGCACCGGTTCCAGCAAGTATCGCACCTAAATACACTACAGGTCGTTATGTCGGTCCAAGTAGAGATGATCAGCCTGGTTATTATTGGGTAAATACATATGGCTTAGATAAACGCCCTTTATACGTATTAGAAGCGTTAACTTTACATGAAGCTGTACCGGGTCATCATCTACAGATTTCACTTAATAGTGAACTAGAAAATCTACCTAGCTATAGACAAAATGCTTATATTTCTGCTTTTGGTGAAGGCTGGGGTTTATATTCTGAGTGGTTAGGCTTAGAAGTAGGCTTTTATCAAGACCCTTATAGTAACTTTGGTCGTTTAACATATGAGATGTGGCGTGCGGCAAGGCTAGTTGTTGATACAGGCATGCATATGTTTGGCTGGAGTCGTGAGCAAGCGATGAATTTCATGAGAGACAATACAGCATTGTCTTTGCATAATGTGAAAACTGAAACGGATCGTTATATTTCATGGCCTGGACAAGCACTATCATACAAAATTGGTGAGTTAACTATTAAGCGTTTACGTAAAGAAGCAGAAGAAAGTTTAGGTGATAAGTTTGATGTAAGAGAGTTCCACCATCAAATTTTGAAAAATGGTTCAGTACCTTTGTCTATATTAGAGCAGCAAATCGCTTTATATATTACAGCAACTAAGCTTAAATAACTCTCAATTGTGAGGTATAAATATGGCTGCTTCATATTAGGAGAAGTAAACGAAGCAGCCAAAAGCCCCCGACCTGTTATCGTTGGCGGCATCGCAATCATAGGCCTTAATAAATAAAACTAACCCTTAGATCGATAGCTTTGCGTCCTTAGTTTTCACTAAGTTTGCCTTTACTTACTTAAACAGTTCTCTTTTAGTCTAGTCGGTGAACTGAAAACTGTCATGGTATTAATTGTAATAAATTGATTCTTTTTAACTCTTCTAGTAGCCTAACTATTAATCTCATTCAAGCTAACCGAATCAATGCATTTGTTATTTAAAAAGTTTTTATCTAAGGTTCGTAACCATATAGACCAGTTAAGTTGGCCTACAGTTTTATTTGCTGTTTTAGCGCATGTGCTTTTTACTTGGCTTTTATTGTGGCTGGCGAATGAAAAAGAGCTGATTTCATTTAATCATTTTATTTATTATTACATAGTAACAACCTCAACCGTTGGCTATGGTGACTTCAGTCCAGTAACAGACTTAGGAAAGTGGTTTGTTGCACTTGGGCAAATTCCTATTGGGTTGGCACTTTTTGGGGTCTTTCTAGGAAAGACAGGGCAAACAATTACACAGTTGATAAAAAAAGCGATGACAGGCGATAAAAATTATTCTCATTATGATGGCCACATTATTATTTTTGGCTGGCACAAGACACGAACAGCTAAAATGATTCAATATATATTGGCTGATAATAAACGAGAGCAAAGACAAATTTTGTTGGTGGTTATGGATGAAATGACACATCCATTTATAGAAAATCCACAAGTGGATTTTGCAAAGCTAACGAGCTTTACTGATATTGAACAGCTTAATCGTGTTGGCTTAGATAAAGCAGATAAAGTGATTATAGATGGTAAAGATGACGATCAAACTTTTACGACTGCGTTACGTATTAGCCGTATTGTTAAAGCAGAAAGTCATATTTGCGCTTATTTCATTGATGAAACTAAAATAGAAATGCTTCGAGAGCATTGTATTAATGTTGAGTGCAGCAGTTCTAAATCAGCGGAGATTTTAGTACGTTCAATGCAAGATCCTGGCTCAAGTCGTGTTCAGGAAGAGCTATTATCTACACTTACTGGCGATACACAATTTAGTATTGAAGTGCCTAAATTATCTAATACGCTTAATTTTGAAAAGGTTTTTCATTATTTTAAACATCAGCATAATGCGATTTTATTAGGCGTTGCTGATAATCGTATTGGTGATAATTTAACTTTAAACCCTGAATTAGCTTATGAAATTAAAAATGGTAATATTTTGCATTATATTTCTGAGAGTAGATTGTTGACTAGCGAAGTGAATTGGTCTGATATTTAGTATTATTGACATGATGAAATTGACTTCGGGTATTAAAATAGTCAATTTCATTTTAAATGATATGTTTAGTAATATGCTATCTGATTTTTATTTTAGGGCTAAGGTTTACTTCCCCTTCAAAATCAATCGTGGCAATCATTTCGTCACAAATAGCAATGGCTAAGTAAGTCCCGTCTGATGCACGGGTAAAAGCTAAGCGATAACCAAATTGGTTTAACTTATTAAGGGCGACTTTTTGCGCTAAAGTGAGAATATTCCATATTTCATCAGAATCAGATATGTAATTGGGTTTCCGACGTTCTTCAATAGATGCTTCTGTATTATATTTTGCTAGCGCTGTCATATAACCCTCATCTGATTAATTATTGCGATAATTCTAATGGGGTATGATATTTATTATGGCACTAAAAGTCTAGTTCAATTTCTGACCAGCTGGTCGGAGTTCATTGTAATCTCACCGTCTTCATTAATGCTTGCGTACTTATTATCTAAGCTAGCAAAAGCAAGCTTTTCTTCACCTGAAGCGCGCACGAATTCTAAATCAAAACCAAAACGAGATAATTCGTTAACCGATGCTTTTTGAGCCATTGATAAGTTAAGCCAATGATCATTATATGAAATGTGATCTAATCTTCTTTCTGTAGCCATGTAACCTCCTTGTATTTACATTATAAGTACCATTCCTAGTAACACATATAAGGCTAGTACAAGAAGGTTTGAATGCAAGAAATAAATATGAAATCGACGATGAATAGATTTGAATTTGAGTTATTAAAAACAAATATGATCTTAATCATTAAAAGTAGCTAATAAGCTTGAATCTCGATCAATAATCTATTTTAATAGGGCTGCTGTTATTAAATATTTACCATAAATTTATATAAATAACATGCGGTATAAATGGATTTAAATTTGCTTGCCATAGTTTTGGAGATAAATAAGCAAAGTCTTCAAGGAACCAAGTCCACTCTTATCGTTCTTAGGAGCAGAGTGAACTATTAGTCCTCTTATATTCTAAATAACATCTTTGGTTATTTGTATCTTCTCTCCTATGTTCGTTATTTAAAACTATTGGAGAACCTCATGTCTGATCTTAAAATTGCTGCACAAACTGCACTTGGATTAATGGATTTAACAACCTTAAACGATAACGATACCAATGAAATCGTTGCGTCACTTTGTCAGCAAGCTAAAACGAGCGTAGGTGAAACTGCCGCAATTTGTATTTACCCGCAATTTATCCCAGCTGCTAAAGAAGCACTAAAAAGCCTTAAAGCATCAAATATTAAAATAGCTACAGTGACAAATTTCCCCCATGGTAATGATGATGTTGCTAAAGCCGTTACACAAACACAGCAAGCAGTTGATTTGGGTGCTGATGAAGTTGATGTTGTTTTTCCTTACCGCGCCTTAATGGCTGGTAATTCTCAGGTAGGTTTTGATTTAGTATCGGCGTGTAAACAAGTTTGTGGCGATGATGTTTTACTGAAAGTAATAATTGAATCAGGTGAGCTAAAAAGGTCTGAGTTAATTAAATTAGCTAGTGAGCTGTCAATTGATGCCGGTGCTGACTTTATCAAAACGAGCACTGGCAAAGTATCAATTAATGCTACTTTAGAATCAGCTGACATCATGCTTAATGTGATTAAAAATAAAAAACCTAACGTGGGCTTTAAAGCTGCTGGTGGCGTAAGAACGGCAAGTGACGCAAAAGAGTATTTAGACTTAGCAGTAAAAATCATGGGTTCAGATTGGATTAATGCCAGACACTTTAGGTTTGGCGCATCTAGTTTAATAGCTGATTTATTATCAACTTTAGAAGTTGAACATCAAGTTCAATCAAATAGTTACTAAGGGAAGCTGATGACAACTCCTCATATCAATGCAGCTTCCGATGATTTTGCCCAAACAGTATTATTTCCAGGCGATCCACTAAGAGCAAAATATATCGCGGATACTTTTTTAACTGATGTAAAACAGGTTAATAATGTACGAAACATGCTTGGTTTTACTGGTTATTACACGAGTAAAAATGGTGAACAATTAAGAGTATCAGTAATGGGTTCTGGCATGGGTATTCCATCATGCTCCATTTATGCTAAAGAGTTAATTACAGAGTATGGTGTTAAAAACATTATTCGTGTGGGTAGTTGTGGTGCCGTAAGCCCAGATATCAAGGTGAGGGATGTGATCATTGGCATGGGTGCATGTACAGATTCCAAAGTAAATCGTACTCGTTTTAAAGATCATGATTTTGCCGCTATTGCTGACTTTAATTTGTTAATGAATGCGGTAAATGCTGCAAAGCAAAATAATATAGATGTTAAGGTAGGTAATATATTTTCAGCTGACTTATTTTATACACCTGATCCTCAGATGTTTGATGTGATGGAAAAAATGGATATTTTAGGTGTTGAAATGGAAGCAGCTGGTTTATATGGAGTGGCAACTGAATATGGTGTAAATGCATTATGTGTATTGACTGTATCAGACCATATTCGCACGGGCGAACAAACAACCGCACAAGAGCGTGAAACATCATTTAATGAAATGATCTCATTAACATTAGAATCTTTATTAAAAAGCTAGGTTCTTTAGTTTAAAAATTTTTCAATTAAAGGGCTATTTTTATAGCCCTTATTTATATCTACGTAATTACAAATAAAATGCACTAAATAGGCATGTTTATGCTTAATAATACAAATTCAAATGATGATCTCATAATCAAGTAATTTGTAATATTTTCTATGATTCAAACCCTTAGAGGTAATTTATATATTATTTATCATACTCTTAAAAAAATAGCTGAATAAGTATTTAAATCAATAGATTAGTTATTTGGTTTTGGGTAACAATTTGTTTTTATTTTTTCTGGTTAAGATGATTTTGTTCCGCTAAGCTTGCCATTTTAGGGTGAGAGAAAATATTAAAATGAAAAAACTGTTTGCGTACCTAAGTAAGGCAAACTTAATGTTATGGGCTTTAATATTAGGTATTGTAGTAGGGCTTATTTTTGGTGAAAGAGTTCAGTGGATGTCTCCTATTGGCGCTGCTTTTATTAAGCTTATGCAGATCACTATTTTCCCATATATTGTTGTTTCTCTTATCGTTGGTTTGGGTAAATTTGAGCCAAGCCAAGTTAAATCCATTATTTTAAAAGCTGTGATTGTGATGCTCTCCTTATGGGGGATTGGTATTGTGGTTATTTGGTGTTTTGCATTTACATTACCACATCATGATGCGGGCACATTTTTCTCGTCTGCTTTAGTTGCTACACGTCCCGATATTGATTTTGTAGCGCAATACATACCTGCAAATCCATTTGCTTCAATGGCTGAAGGTAACGTGCCTGCGTTAGTGGTTTTTTGTATTGCGTTAGGCATGGCACTAATGGGTAATGTACGAAAAAGTAGCTTGCTCAATATTTTAGATGTACTAGGTGAAGGGTTATCGGTTATCTCTAAAAAAATGATCAAGATATTCCCGATAGGTATTTTTGCAATTACAGCGAGTACTGCCGGAACTATTAGTTTAGAGCAAATAAATAACTTACAAGTCTATTTTGTATTAGTGGTATTAACTGCATTGTTTTTAATATTTATATTATTGCCTATGCTAGTGTCGGCATTGACACCAGTAAAATATAGAGATGTGATTGGCATAGCACGAAATGCACTGATCACCGCCTTTACTACGGGCAGTGTGTTCATCACGCTACCTGTGATCACTGAAGGCATTAAAGACTATATGCATAAACGTGAAATCGCAGATGCACAATCAGATCATGTTGCTGAAGTATTGGTACCTATCGCATTTACTTTTCCAAGCTTAGGTAAGTTAACAACATTACTGTTTGTTGCTTTTTCAGCTTGGTTAACTGGGCATGAAATCGGTTTTGAAGAAGTTCCTTCTCTCACATTAACTGCATTGCTAAGTTACTTTGCAAATGTACATATTGCTATTCCTTATTTATTAGATGCAGCCAGAGTACCCGCTGATGCTTATCAATTATATTTAGCCATGTCGGTATTGACGGCAAAATTTGTATCGCCTACATCGGTTGCTTATATCATTAGTTTTACTTTATTAAGTATCTTTTATATTCGCTCAGAATTGAGTTTTAAACGTGTAAAAACCGTATTTAATTTAGGTATTGTAGGTGCAGTTTTACCAAGTTTGATGCTCGTGGCATTTATGCTTAATAGCAAATTAAGTGAGTCTGGTACTGCATCAGATGAGATCATCGCTAATATGCAGGTGGCAACAAAAGTACCCGCTGATGTGTTAAGTTTTGTGCCTAAAGCCTATGAAGCTGGTCAGTTGTCGCTTACTAATATCGAAGTGATTAAAAAGCGTAAGTTGCTTCGTGTTGGTTATATTGCTGAAAATGCACCCTTTTCATATTTTAATCGCAAACATGAGCTCGTTGGTTTTGATATTAGTTTAGCCCATGAGTTAGCTGCAGACTTAGAAGTAAAAGTTGAGTTTATTCCATTTAAAAAAGATCAGTTAGCGCAATATCTAAATAAAGGCTACTTTGATATTGCGATGTCGGGTTTAGAAATTAATGTAAGAGATTTAGAAAAGGTTACTTATTCAGATCCGGTATTAGAGCTGCAATTGGCACTGGTAACTAAAGATCATCGCATGAAAGAGTTTAGTTCAAGAGAGAAGATACTTGAACATGAGTCTTTATTGTTTGCTAATGTTGAGCATCAACCTTTTTTGAAAAAAGTATCTCGGCAGCAACCTAGTTTACATTTTAAAACGATAGATAATTATCGAGATTTTTTTGAAGGAAAAAATCAATATGATGCGCTTGTAATAAGTGCGGAAGCCGCGTTTTCATGGACTATGTTTTATCCTGAATTTGGTGTTGTTGTGCCAGAAAATGCGAGTACTAAATACCCAATTGGCTTTGCTGTTTCTAAACGACATTTAGATTTAAATAACTATTTTAACTCTTGGTTAGATATAAAACAGGCTAATGGTAAAGTGCAACAATTCTATGATTATTGGATATTAGGAAAAGGTAGTAAACCTAAAGTTAAGCGTTGGTCTGTGATAGATGAGGTAACCGCTATAAAACCATAATATTCTTCAAAAAGCGTTCCAAGTAAAGTCAGATTAAATATATATGATCTGACTTTATTTCATTACTGTAATTCCCTGCTTATACTTAGTAAAAATCAGACAATGGATGTTTAAACGATTAACTATTTAATAATAGAGTGAATTTATGAACATAACCTTAGTGGGTGGCATTGTTATTGGTATATTTGTAATGGCTTTACTCTATGTACGAGGTGAAAATTATCGTAAAGAATTAGAGCGTACTAAAGCCCTTTATAATAAAGTGAATCGTGAAACTCGTTATTTAACTGATGTCGTACTTGAACTCGCTAAAGAGGAGCAAAGGATATTACTAGAAAGGTTTACGCGCTTTAAGAAACGTGGGACACCCAATATTGAATTGTTGAAATTCACAAGCGTATTAATAGAAGCATATGAAGTTGTAATAAGTGAAGCGACGGTAGGCCATAAAACGGTTCATGAAGCTTTTAAAGAGTATGCAAATAATAATACAAATATAGGGTTTGAGGAGTTTAATAATTATTTGATACAAACTAGTGCTAATAAAAGGCAATATTGGGCGAAAAATACACTGCATGATTATATTGATTTGTGTAAAGTAATGCTTGATGAATTAGAGCTTAGTTAGGATGCAGTATGTTTTTTATGGATGTCGGCAAGCAAGTAATCGAAACACCACAATCAAAATTATGTTGTGATAGAAATACAGTTCAGTACGCAGAGCTTAAATATGTAAAACTTTCTTTTATACCTCTTTTTCCATTTTCTACTCACTATCAAACACAGTGTAAAGTATGTAAATCCACTCTAGAAGCGCCTAAAAATAGGATAAGTATACTGAGTATTTTTAATAAATTTATTGGTACTGCAATAGTTCTATTTATTGCTTTATATTTCTGGCAAGGCCACCAAGAAGATATTGCAAAGGAACTTGATGTATTAAATGACCCTCAGAAATATGATTTTTATTTAATTGATAATAACCGCTTTAATAAAGTGCAAAGCCAAAGAGCTGAATTTGTTATTGCTAAAGTGATATCCGCTAATAAAGACGCGATTGAAATTGTGATAAGTAATTATATTTACTCACGAAAGCGAGATTTAATAAAAGCGATACGCTTAGATACCTTAGTTTTTGATGATTTTTTTCCAACAAAAACTCAATTTATAACACCTGCTGAATTAAACGCGCTTTATAAAGAGGAAATTGTTTATCGGGTATTAAGACCATTTAATTATACTTTATTTGGTGGCGTTGCTGTGCGTCCGACTATGCCAGAGAAACTCTATAAAGGTTATAATCCAACGCCATTAAATCAAGAAGGTATTAGAAGCTATCGAAATGATGACTTTGTTGAGGCCTTATCTTTATTTAAACAAGCAGCTGAGCAAGGTGATGCATGGGCACAAATTAATTTGGCACAAATGTACAGAGATGGCGAAGGTTCTCAAGTTGATAATGCTCAGGCATTACATTGGTTTAATGAAGCAATGAAATTAGGGAACAAAACAGCTGAATTTGAATATCAACAGCTTTGCAAAAAAGAAATAAGCTGTAAAAAGTAAGCTTATAAAAAAGGCTGAGTTCATTCAGCCTTTTTTAATATGTGAGTGATAGCGCTAGACTACATCGCGTTATATTCATCTTCCCAGAAGAATTTTTCTTCGCCAAACGCAGGTTTTAAGCCGTCTAACCAAGTTGCTTTTTCATCATATTTAGCAAAAAATGGACGCTGAACCCAATCAGGGTTACGTGCTTGAATGAAGCGTAAAACAAATACTTTTTCACCCATGATTTCAGTTACACCAGATACTTCAACTTTACCTGGGCCCGCACTCATTGATGGACCACGCACTGTTCTACTTACACCAGAAACATTCTGGTATGCATCACGGAAGATTTCCCACGTTTTATAAAGTGGCAATTCAAAGTAGCGTTTAGCGCCCGTATCACGTTCAATGAACATGTAATAAGGGATCATGCCTAGTTGAGTTTGCAGCTTCCACATTTCAGACCACATTTCAGGATCTGTATTTATATTGTTTAATAAAGGCGCTTGTGTGCGGATTTGTGCACCCGTAGCACGAATGCGTTTTATTGCTTCTAGAGTAACTGGGGATCTTAGTTCTTGAATATGGTTGATATGTGCCATAAAAGAAACATGTTTTCCGGCATCAACTAACTCTTTAATTAGCGCTAATAAATCATCGGCATCTGGATCTGTTACATAGCGGTGTGGCCAGAAAGTTAAAGATTTAGTACCAATTCTGATAGTGCGAATATGGTCAAACTCTGGTTTTTTAAGCTCTTCTAGGTATCCACGTACTTTACCAGTACGCATAACCATAGGATCGCCGCCTGTCATTAATAAGTCAGTTACTTCAGTATGTTCTTTTAAGTAGCGGTGTAATTCATCGGCATCGTGATTATTAAAACGTGTTGCTTTACCTACAAACTGTGCCCAGCGGAAACAGAAAGTACAGTATGCATGACAATACTGGCCTTGAGATGGGAAAAACAGCACCGTTTCTTTATATTTATGCTGCATACCATTTACGGTTTCACCGTCAAGTTCAGGTACATTTTTATCCATTTGACCGGCAGGATGTGGATTTAACTTATTTCTGATTTTCTGTGCTAATTCTAATATTTGATCAGCGCTTGGATCCGTTTTTAATAAGGTAGCCATTAAGTCATATGACTCATCATCTAACATGCCGCGTTGTGGGAATGTTAGCTGAAATACTGGATCATTAGGTACTTTATGCCAATCAATCAGTTCATCAATAACAAAGTTATTCACCCTAAAAGGAAAAACGCTTGCAACAACGCGCATCTCAAATCTAAGATGCTCAGGAAGCTGTGAAAGCGCCTCGATTTTGTCGATTTGTCTATGTTGATAAACTTGAAAACGAGGAGCTTGATAAGCCTCAACGCCTTGGATTTGTACTACTTGATTCATATAATTCAGTATCGCCCGATAAAAAGTCGGCCATGATACCAATAATTGACTTAGGCTTCATCTTTTTTGTGTGATTTTTATACTAAATGTCAGTTTTATTATCTAAGGTGATGTAAAGTTAAGTAATTTAGCTGCTAATTGTAAGCAAAAGCAAATAGGCTATTTCTTAGCGAGCATTTGTTTGCTAATTTAGGGTGAGGTTAGCTTTAATTTATAATAGCTATCTCAAATCATATCTGTTGGCTTATATCTTTAAATAACCTGTTGTACTTGGGTATTTAAATGCATTTAATATTATCGAGGAAGTTAATGAAGCAGCAAAAGATTAAATTGGTTGCACTGTGTATAGCTGCAACATTAGGAGCAAGTGTTTTAACCGCTTGTTCTAATAATTCAAATATGACCTCTCAATCACAGCAAGGCACTATGCAATCAAATCAAATTATTAAAAGTCAAAATGACCGAAGAGACTACCGTTTTATAGAATTAGATAATGGCCTTAAAGTTGCGTTAGTATCAGATGTCACTGCGGATAAAGCTGCAGCCTCACTAGATGTGCATATTGGCCATATGAGCGACCCTGCAGATAGGCATGGCTTATCTCACTTTTTAGAGCATATGTTGTTTTTAGGTACTAAAAAGTATCCAAAAGTAGGCGGTTATGATGAATATTTAAAAGCCAATGGTGGCTGGTCAAATGCAGGCACAGGCCAACAACATACCAATTACTTTTTTGAAGTGAATCAGGGTGCTTTTAATGAAGCATTAGATAGATTCGCACAATTCTTTATCTCTCCTACTTTGGATCCTGAATATGTAGAGCGCGAAAAAAATGCAGTGCACTCTGAATATCAGATGAAAATAAAAGATGATGCGCGCCGTATTAGAGAGGTGCGCAAAGAAACGTCTAATCAAGCACATCCTGCTAGCCAGTTTTCGGTTGGTAATTTAGATACTTTAGCGGATAGAGAAGATTCAAAGCTGGTTGATGATTTAAAAGCACAATATAAAAAGTATTATTCAGCGAGTCGCATGGCTTTATCTGTTGTTGGTAAAGAAGATTTAGATATATTGGAAGCTTGGGTTAGGGAAAAGTTTTCAGCAGTACCAACTAATGGTTCAATTTCTCAACCTGAAACGGTTGAACCTTATCTTGAAGAACAATTAGCAGTACGCATTGATATTGAGCCGATGAAAGATGTACGTACTTTAACGCTTAATTTTCCAGTACCAAGCTCATTAGCCCATTATAAAGAAAAACCACTGACATTTATTAGCCATATATTAGGCAATGAAGGTGAGGGCAGTTTGTTTAGTTATTTAAAGCAGCAAGGCCTGATTGAATCTTTAGGTGCCTATCATTATGGTCCTGATGATTTTGAATTATTTACAGTGAGCATGAACCTTACTAAAAAAGGCTTAGCTGATTATCAGACGGTAACAGAGGCGACGTTTGCATATTTAAAGTTAATCGCATCTAAAGGTCTAAATCCAGTTTATTTTGAAGAGTTAAAGTCTGTGGCAGATACCAGCTTTAAGTTTCAAGAAAAACACTCAGCAGCAAATACGGTGCAAAATTTATCTGGGCAATTACAGTATTATTCACCAGAGCATATACTTAATGCGGATTATATTTACCAAGATTTTTCAGCTGAAATTGTAAAGCAGTATCTAAATTTATTAACGCCGCAAAACATGCGTCAAACGCGTGTTGCTAAAGGTCTTGAAACCGATAAAGTACAAGCTGAATATAATACGCCATATTTAATGGCTAAACTGACTCAAGCTGAGTTAGATAAATATCAAAACCCAAAAGTAATAGAAGCGCTTAAGTTACCAAAAGAAAATCCATTTATAGCAAAAAATCTTAAATTAAAAACTATTACTTCTGATGCTGTAAATCCTGAGGTTGTTTTTGAAAAGCCGGGTTTTAAACTTTGGCATAAGCAAGATACTGAGTTTAAAATTCCTAAAGCTTCTGTGAATATTCAAATTTATTCTGATGAAGCAGGCAAAGATGCAGAATCGCGCGCTAAAAATACTTTATATAATGCTTTATTAAAAGACAGCTTAAATGAGTTTGGTTATCCGGCAAAACAAGCCGGTTTAAATTATAACTTATGGTCTACAAACCGTGGTATGGGATTTGGCGTAAATGGTTATGATGAAAAACAAGTTGAGTTACTAGTTACAATTAATAAGCGTATAAGAAATTTAACAATCGATCCTGCTGCATTTGAATTACATAAAGCGCGCTTAATACGTAGTTGGAATAATGCGAAATTTGACCGTCCTTATTCACAAAGTTTATCTGCTTTATCTCAAGTGCAAAGAACAAAAGTATATGCAGCAAGCAAATTAGCAAAAGCATTAGAAGCAGTAAATATAGAAGAGCTAAAGTCTTATATTGAAGGTTTTCATCGCGAAATTGAAATTGAAGCTTTAGTACATGGCAATATGACAAAAGAAGAGTCTGAACTGCTAGCTAATAATTTGTATGCTCTCAACTTAACCGGCTCTAAAGCTAAAGTGCGCGCTGAGAAAGTGGTTAAGCTTAATAAGAGTGATGCAACTTTAGTAAGAGAGCTCGATGTTGATCATAATGATTCATCATTAGTATTAAGTTATGTGAGCGATGATCCATCACTTGATAGCAGAGCCCATTTTGCTTTAATTGGACGTGTAATAAACGCGCCTTTTTATAAAGCGATCCGTACTGAACAGCAATTAGGCTATATAGTCGCTGGTCGTTCTCGTATGTTAGAAGACTTACCCGGTTTATTCTTTTTAGTGCAGTCACCAAAAGCTGGACCTGTAGAGTTAGAGCGACGTATCTCTGCATTTCTAACTGGTTTTGATGAGCAACTTACTCAAATGACACAAGAACAATTTACAGATTATAAAGAGGGTTTAATTAAAGGCTTAAAAGCAAAAGATAAAAACTTGAATGAGCGTACATCACATTATTGGGCTGAAATTAATGCAAAAGAGTTTAACTTTGATAGTGATAAGCAATTGATATCAGCTATTGAGAAGTTGAGTCAGAATGACATTAAAGATTTTTATAATAAAGCGATGTTAAAAATTAAACCGATTTTAGTGCGTAGTTTTGGTAAAGCACATCGTATGGATGAAGATTATAAAGCAGCACAAAAAGAGGCTAATATCTGTAGAAAAAATCCGTGTTTTGTTGAGCAGTTAAAAACCAGTGTGCGGTTTTAGGTTTACATTACGTGACTGAAGTCCCGTCTACTTAGATTGAACTAAAATCTGTTGATTAATAGCTTATGGTTTATTGAGTTATGATTATAAAAAAGACCGAAAAGAGATAACTCGTTTCGGTCTTTTTTGTTACTTATCGAGGCTAAAGCATAGTCTACTTAATTAGAAAAGTAGATGGGAGTTTAGTCCCCTATAACTTATACCAATTCTATTAAGTTAGTGAGCTAATATAAATGAGAATAAACTTTCAAGAGCAAGGCGCTTGATTGAGCAATAGCTGGCTATTGGGATTGAAAGCAACGCAGCTATTGTATATTTAGACCATTTAGATTGATCACATATTTATTGGAATTGGTATTATTTACCTTTAATTGTTTTATCAGCATCAGCGGCCATAAATGCAAATACGGCGTATGCTGCGGCATTTTGTTGTATCTTTTTAGGGCTTACTTTATCTAAAGTATCATCAGCTGTGTGATGGTAATCAAAATAGTCTGTACCATCAGTATGTAATGCGAAACCTGCAAGTCCACCTAATTTACGTAATGGAATTAAGTCAGGGCCATTTGCAGCTTTATTAGCACCAATATACTCGATATTAAGCGGCGATAATTGTTCTGCTATTGCTCTTACAACTGGTAATGACGCAGCTTCAACATTTGATTGAAAGCCATAAATAAAATCTGCGCCAAAGTCAGATTCTGCAGCAGCTACAATATTATGTTTATCTTTAGCGTGTGCTTTTGCGTAAGCTTTAGCGCCCCATAAACCTAGCTCTTCAGCTGCAAATAAAACAACACGTACGCTGCGTTTTGGACGTTTAACATCGGCGATGAATTTTGCTGCTGCCATAGTTAAAGCAACACCAGCACCATCGTCTAATGCTCCAGTACCTAGATCCCAAGAATCTAAATGACCACCAATTAATACATATTGTTCAGGGTTTTGTGTGCCGTTGATCTGACCAATAACGTTATAACTTTTTCCTTCACCTAAATCTTCAGTTTGTACGTTTATGTTCACTTTAACTGTTTTATTTAAAGCAGTTAAACGAGAAATTTGATCTGCATCTGGGTTTGGAATGGCGACTTTTACAATTTGAACAACGCCTTTTTTATATTGGCTGGCGCCTGTATGTGCAAATCTATGGTGTGAAGTACTTACCGAGCGCATCATAAAACCTACAGCGCCTTTTTTTGCTGCTTCAATTGCACCTGTACGGCGTGCGCGTGTTGCAGGACCATAACCATTACCGTCTATATGGCGATTCATTTTATAGTTAATAAATACAATTTTTCCTTTGGCGATACCCTTAGGTGCAGCAATAAGTTCATCTAACGTTTCAAATTGAATAACTTCTGCTGTAATACCTGCTTTAGGCGTACTGACACTGCCACCTAAAGCTGTTAAATGTAATGTTTGTGCTGAAGGTGTGATAATAGCACCTGATTCACTGTATCGACGCCATGAAGGAAATGTAGCAGGCTCAATCCATACTTTGTCATAACCGAGCTCTTTGAATTTGTCCTGCGCCCATTGTACTGCTAAAGCATCATTTTTAGTGCCAGGTAATCTTGGACCGACTTCTGTGGTGAGTGAACTTAGAATATCGAAAGCTAAGTTACTGTTTAATGCATTAGTACGAATTTCAGAAACTTGTTCTATTTGTTTAGGTGTAAATTCTTGAGCAGTAACAGAAGTTATAAATGTTAAGCTACTAAGAGCTAATGTGCAGAGTAATTTTTTCATGGTTTCCAAGCGCGCCTTTTAAAGAGAGCAGTATTTAAGCATTAAAGGGGCTTTGAGGTAAAGTTAGATGAGTTAAGTTTATGAGTAGAAATTGGAAGTTATTATTTACATTTTTAGACGTTAAAAACAAAAACTAGATTTTAGCCTAAAGGTTGTCCAAAACTAAACTCTATACGATTACCATCAGGATCTAATACGCCGCAGTAGTAGCCCACAGGGAAAGGCTCTTGTTTTGTCGGCCATAATAATATGCCATCCTCTTTTGCTTTATTGGCTAGTTTATCTACGTCTTCTTTGCTAGATAATGCAAAACCAAAGTGAGAAAAATCAGATTGAGACTGCTGGTGGCCAGGCCCTCCGGGTAAAATGGCAAAAATAAATTGCGATTCTTTATCTGGTTCAGCTAACCAAATAATATGTTTACCATTTACATGACGGTCTCTAACAAGTTTAAGGCCTGCATAATTTTGATAAAAAAATACACAAGCATCTACGTCTTTAACATGTAAAGCGATGTGGGTGAGCTTAGGCATTTATTGGATCAACTACAAAAATAGGCTTGTAGCTCAGAAGTTGTAGGTTGGTGTCTAAAAACAAGCTCGCCATCTATAAAAATATTAGGTGAATGACGAATATTGTTTTCACTGACTAACTTTGGGTTATCTTCAATGTAGTCGATATGGTAATCGATACCCACAGTTTGAAATTCACATTCAAGATTAAGAATGCAAAAATCAGTTTGTGTCACTAAAAGTTGAACTATCATAAAGCAAGGCTTCCTATTTAAATCCTTGCTTTAAGTATAGTTGCTATCTATTAATCTGTATTACTAATGCCACCTTTAGTTAACTTTGCAGGATCTAACAATTTTAATAATTCATCACGAGATAAATCTGTTTCTTGTTCTGCAATATCAATTATCGGTTGGCCCAGTTTATAGGCTTTTTTTGCTATTTTAGCAGCTTTTAAATAACCAATGACAGGATTTAAAGCGGTTACTAAAATTGGATTTTTAGTGAGCGCTTCGTTTATATGATCTTCTTTTACTACAAAGCTAGTGATTGCTTTATCAGCTAATAAATAACTTATGTTACTCAGTAAATCTATACTTTGTAATATGTTGTATGCAACAACGGGTAGCATAACATTTAGTTCAAAATTTCCAGATTGACCAGCAACGGTTATCGTTGCATCATTACCTATTACTTGTGCACTTACCATAGCTGTCGCTTCAGGTATAACAGGGTTTACCTTGCCTGGCATAATTGATGAACCTGGTTGAAGTGCTTCAAGCTCTATTTCTCCTAATCCTGCAAGAGGGCCTGAATTCATCCAGCGTAAATCGTTCGCTATTTTCATATAGGCAATTGATAATACTTTTAAATGACCAGATAAGGTCACTATGACGTCTTGTGAGCCGATATTATAGAAAAAGTTATCACTCGGTTTAAAACTGATACCTGTTGCTGCACTTAGGTTAGAAGAAAACTTTCCTGCAAACTGTGTATCGGCGTTTATTCCTGTGCCAACCGCAGTACCACCCTGTGCTAGAGAGGTTACTTGTTCAAGTGACTGCATAATTCCTAGCTTTGCATTTTGAATTTGGCTTTTCCATGCTGCTAATGTTTGTGCAAAAGTTACAGGCATCGCATCCATTAAATGCGTGCGGCCTGTTTTTACTATATGACCAATTTCAGCTGATTTTTTGTCTAATGCTTGTATTAAATGCTCAATTGCAGGTAATAAATTGAAATATGCCGTGATTGCGCTACTAATTTGAATTGCACTTGGGATCACATCATTTGAGCTTTGGCCCATATTGATATGATCGTTTGGGTTGATATCTAAATTAGCTTGTTGGCTTGCTAAACTTGCAATCACTTCATTGGCGTTCATATTTGAACTAGTGCCAGAACCAGTTTGAAATACATCTATTGGGAATTGCTCTAAATGTTTGCCGTCAATGAGTTGTTCGCAGGCTTTTTCTATCGCGATGGCGCGTTCGCCATCTAAATATCCCAGTTCAGCATTAGTCTGTGCTGCAGCGTATTTGATATAGGCTAATGCCTGTATAAAACTGGCAGGCATAGTTAAACCGCTTACTGGAAAGTTATTTATCGCTCTTTGTGTTTGCGCTTGATATAGGGCGGTTTCAGGGACTTCTAGTTCACCCATGCTGTCTTTTTCAATTCTGCTATTTTTCATAATACTCTTCTTTAATAGGGGTTAAATTCATGACTTAAAATACGTAACTCACGCTCTAATTTATGATATTTTGTATGGCTAGCGTCGTATTGTTTATAAAACCGTTTTAATGCTAATAATGGCTTATAGAGTTGATCTAAGCATTGCTTCCTCATGCATTCAGATTGTAATGGGTCACAAATTTTATTGATAAGGTCATGATAAGTGCGCCGAAGGAATAGCTCCTGAAGTAGGATGCACTGTTCTTTTGAATAACTTCGCGCCAAAGTTAAGCCCGCATCAATAAACTGTGCAACAACATGAGCACTATGCATACTTTTACAGCGATTAAGCATTTTCACTTGTTGATTATAAATAACGGTAGCTTGTGCACTATTCATATTAAACCAGATAACTGTAATGATAACTATTATCATTACAGTTATCTGGTTTATAGGCAAGTGTTTTATTAGATATATAATTAATGGGATTTATCGATGGATATTAATTGACTGAGAATAATTTTTATTTAGAATACAAGTTCTGAATATCTTAGTTAATAAATATGATGACCGAGCAAGCTGAAATAGCCTTAAAGAAGCAATATAAATTATTAAAAAAAGCGATAAAATCAGAGCTAAAGAAGTCACTTAAAGCTGATGAAAGTATGAGTAATAACTTAATGAACTTATCTGCTTTAGAAATTGAAAAGTTAGCAAATAAAATGGTAACTCAGGCTTTAGGGCAAAACGAAGTAGTTACGAATAAGCAAGTTGTTGTTAAAATAGAACCTAAGCCTACTAATATGAGTTTTGCGCTTAAACCATTAAAAAAATCACCTTGTAAACAGTGTCCTGCTTTATCTGGCGGCCTTTGTCAGTGTGCAATTAAGCAAAATAATAAAAAATCAATTAGCACGGCGTCATAATCTTTTCATCATTTAAATAACACCCTTTCCAGCAATATTTATTTTTTGGTACTTCTTTCTCGCCTTCCTTATCAATTATCGACCATAGACTTACTATTTAGAGTATTTTTACCTGTTGGAATTTACATTCGCTAAAAGTAACTCTCTATAATTTAGGCATTAAAAAACCCCAGTTATAAAATAACCGGGGTTTTTATTCAGGTTAACTAAAACAAATTAATTACTTGTTTTTAGCTGCTTTAGCTTCTTTTACGTCAGCAATTACTTTTTCAGAAACGCTGTTAGGACAAGGCATGTAATGACCAAATTCCATAGAGAATTGACCACGGCCTGATGTCATAGTACGTAAAGAACCGATGTAACCAAACATTTCTGAAAGAGGTACGTCAGCTTTGATACGAACACCAGTTGCACCAGCGTCTTGACCAGCAATCATACCACGACGACGGTTAAGGTCACCGATTACGTCACCAACATGATCGTCTGGCGTGAAAACGTCAACTTTCATGATAGGTTCGATTAGCTGTGCACCCGCTTTAGGGATAGACTGACGGAAAGCGCCTTTAGCAGCGATTTCGAAAGCAACAGCAGATGAATCAACTGCGTGGAAGCCACCGTCGTATAATTCGATTTCAACGTCAAGTACTGGGAAGCCGGCAAGAACACCTTCGTCCATCATTACTTTGAAGCCTTTCTCAACTGCTGGGAAGAATTCCTTAGGAACGTTACCGCCCACAACAGATGAAGTAAATACGAAACCAGAACCAGGTTCGCCAGGCTTGATACGGTAATCGATTTTACCGAATTGACCAGAACCACCAGATTGTTTCTTATGCGTGTAAGAATCTTCGATTTCAGACGTGATAGTTTCACGGTAAGCAACCTGTGGCTGACCTACTTCTAGCTCAACACCGTAAGTACGCTTAAGGATATCAACTTTGATATCTAAGTGAAGTTCACCCATACCTGAAAGGATTGTTTCACCTGAATCTTCATCAGTTTCAACGCGGAAAGTTGGATCTTCAGCAACCATTTTACCGATAGCAATACCCATTTTCTCAGTTGAACCTTTATCTTTTGGCTTAACAGAGATAGAGATTACTGGTTCAGGGAAAACCATTGCTTCTAGGATGATTGGATCTTTAGGATCACATAATGTATGACCAGTTTGAACGTTAGACTTCATACCAACGATAGCGATGATATCACCCGCTTGTGCAGAAGTAAGTTCGTTACGATCATCAGCCTGCATTTCACACATACGACCAATACGCTCAGTTTTACCTGTAGCAGCATTAAGAATAGTGTCACCTTTAGTAAGCGTACCTGAGTAGATACGAACGAAAGTAAGTGCACCAAAACGGTCATCAGAGATTTTAAATGCTAACGCTTTAAATGTTTCATCAGCAGAAACTGTAGCTACTGCGCCAGTTGGTTCGCCTTCTTCATCTGTAAGAGGTTGAGGATCAACATCTGTAGGACAAGGTAAGTAATCAACAACAGCGTCAAGGATTAATTGAACACCTTTGTTTTTGAATGCTGAACCACAGTAAGTTGGGAAGAAGTCCATTGTACGAGTACCTTTACGGATACAACGTTTGATTTCTTCCATAGATGGCTCTTCGCCTTCCATGTAAGCTTCTAAAAGCTCATCATCTTGCTCAAGAGCAGTATCTAAAAGCATTTCACGGTATTCTTCTACTTTGTCAACCATGTCCGCAGGAACATCAGTTACTTCGTAGTTTTCTGGAAGACCAGTGTCATCCCAAACGTATGCTTTACGAGTAAGAAGGTCAACAACACCAACGAAATCGTCTTCGATACCGATTGGTAAAACCATTACTAGTGGGTTAGCAGCTAGTACGTCTTGAGTTTGCTTAACAACGCGGTAGAAATCAGCACCCATACGGTCTAATTTGTTTACGAAGATAATACGTGCAACTTCTGATTCATTCGCATAACGCCAGTTAGTTTCTGACTGAGGCTCAACACCACCAGAACCACAGAAAACACCAACACCGCCATCTAATACTTTAAGTGAACGGTAAACTTCAACTGTGAAATCAACGTGTCCAGGAGTATCGATTACGTTAAAACGGTGATCTTTCCAGAAACAAGTAACAGCAGCAGACTGGATAGTAATACCGCGCTCAGCTTCCTGTTCCATGAAATCTGTTGTTGACTCACCATCATGTACTTCACCAGTTTTGTGGATCTGACCAGTAAGTTTCAAGATTCGTTCAGTTGTCGTTGTTTTACCAGCATCAACGTGAGCGAAGATACCAATATTTCTGTACTTTGATAAATCTGCCATTGTTCTACTCTTAAAGTTGCATTCAAAATGAATTCTGGAGTCACAGTATAAGCGAATTTTTAAATTTCTTCCGCTTTGACTCGATATTTGGGGCGCTATTATAAGGTAATGTGAACTAGATGGGAATAGAAGTTAAAAAAACAATGAACAAAAATGATACAAATTGATGTTTTTATGAAAAAAAACCTTGTTTAGAGATTTTAGAATGGTATTGATTGTTTTTTTAGTCGTTGATTTTAAAAGGTTAGATGAGATTTTGTGAAAGTTGTAAAATTATATCACAGAAACAAAAAAGACCTCAAAAGAGGCCTTCGATAAGAATTAAATGGCGGAGAAGGAGGGATTCGAACCCTCGATAGAGCTACAAACCCTATACTCCCTTAGCAGGGGAGCGCCTTCGGCCACTCGGCCACCTCTCCGACGCTTAATTTTAACGCATTAAAATGAACATAGATGTTCAAGTCTTCTTTTATAGGGAATTATTTAGATAAAGGAGTGAATTAAATCTAAATTATATTAATAACCTAGTAAAAAAAAGTGGCGGAGAGATAGGGATTTGAACCCTAGATGGGCTATAAACCCATGCCGGTTTTCAAGACCGGTGCATTCGACCACTCTGCCATCTCTCCGTTGGGGTGAGATAATACTTAGCTGATATGCTTGTGTAAATACTTAATTTGACTGTTTGCTTAAAATTCAGTCAAAAAAGTGAATTTAATTATAAATATATTAATTTTTAGCCCTTTTTAGATTTATTTGAACGTTTTTATTGAGTATTTCGTTCTAATTATGAGAGCGTTTTAAATTTGGAGTTGTAATGCTAATAAAAAATAAAGGTATAAATCACTTAACTGAAGCGCAAGTGACTGATGAATCGATTTATCATCAGCGCAGAGATGTGATAAAAAAAATGGGTTTTATTGGTGCCGGTGGATTATTAGCAAGTTCAAATGCTGCAAATGCCAATCCTTTTAGTTTTTTTAGTAAAGAAGAAAAACCATTATTTGAAACTAAACCGCTCGATTTTAAAGCGGCGGTACTTGATGAACAAAAGCGTACACCTGAAGCTAAAGTGATTTCTCATAATAACTTTTATGAATTTGGTACAAAAAAATCAGATCCCGTTGAAAATGCACAGCACTTTCAAGTAAAACCTTGGCAGTTAAAAATTCACGGTGAAGTGAATAAACCTTTTACACTGAATTATGATGATTTATATAAACAGTTTGCTTTAGAAGAGCGTATTTATCGGCTTCGCTGTGTAGAAGCTTGGTCTATGGTGATCCCTTGGCTTGGTTTTTCACTAGCTAAATTAATAAAACAAGCTGATCCAACTTCAGATGCTAAATATGTCGCATTTGAAACCTTGCATGATAAGGAACAAATGCCAGGTCAGCGTAGTCGTTTTGGTGGCATAAATTATCCTTATGTTGAAGGATTGAGAATAGATGAAGCGATGAATCCGCTGAGTTTTTTGGCAGTTGGTTTATATGGCAAAACGCTGCCACCTCAAAATGGTGCACCAATTCGGTTAGTGGTACCTTGGAAATATGGTTTTAAAAGCATTAAATCGATTGTTTCTATTAAATTAGTAAAACATCAACCACCAACAAGCTGGAATCAATTAGCACCGCAAGAATATGGCTTTTATGCCAATGTAAATCCTGATGTATCACACCCAAGATGGAGCCAAGCATCAGAAAGGCGCATTACTAGTGGTGGTTTATTTGATAGGAACCGTATAACAACTTTACCTTTTAATGGGTACGGCAAAGACGTCGCACATTTATATAAAGGCATGAATCTTAAAAAGTACTTTTAATATTTATCTAGTGAAGGGACTTTAGCCGGGTAAAAGAGGTAATAGTAGTGAAGTTAAAAACCAAAGATAAAATCATATTATTAAAAACCACATTACATTGTATTTTGTTTATGCCTGTAGTTTTTGTGTTTTATTTGGCGATACAAGATCAGCTAGGCGCAGATCCTGTACAAGAACTTACTCACTTTACTGGGCTAAGTGCACTTAAGGTTTTACTTTTAGGCTTAATAATTAGTCCTTTAGCACCAAAAGTTAAATTTATACCTTTAATGCAAGTAAGGCGACTTGTTGGCTTGTATGCATTCTTTTATGCAAGCTTGCATTTATTAAGCTTTTTCATATTTGATTTACAGCTTGATTGGCCATTATTATTCAGTGAGATTGTAAAACGCCCTTATATAACAGTTGGTATGTTTGCTTGGCTGGTATTGCTGCTGCTTTCTATAAGTTCACCAATGTTTATTAGGAGAAAACTAGGTAAACGTTGGCAGCCATTACATAACTTAATCTATATAACCGTGCCTATTGTGGTTTTACATTTTTATTGGTCATTAAAGTCTGGTTGGATAGAGCCGGTAATTTACTTGCTTATTACACTGGTTTTACTCAGTTGGAGAAAACAAAAGATAAAACGTTTATTATCAAAATGGAGATTTAAGGGGCAATCTAAAGAGCATAATATTAAGCAAACCTAGGCTTAAAAATAAGGTTAAGAAACCTCAAGTTATGAGGTTTCTTAACGTTTAAGGTATTAACACTCAACTAAGCGATATCCAATACCACGTTTTGTTTCAACCATACTGATTTGTTTATCATTTAATTCGAACATTAATTTCTTTCTTAATTTACCTATATACACATCAACGACATTGGTCATAGGGTCCATGTCCATACCCCAAACATTAGTTAATATGCGCTCTCTGCTTAGGTACTTTCCTGGATGTGTCATTAATAATTCTAATATCGCCATCTCTTTTACGGTAAGAGACACTTCTTCTTCATTTAAAGTAACAACATAGCTATCACGATCAAAGTTGATAGGTCCAAATGATAAAGCGTCACTATTGGTTTTAGTGGCTTGTGTGCGTTTAGATACAACTTCAATTCTTGCTAACAACTCATCATATGCAAATGGTTTAGTAACATAATCATCAGCACCTAAGCGCAAGCCTTTGACAATATCTTGAGACTCATCCATAGCTGTAAGCATGATAATTGGCGTATGATTTTGTTTTATTCGTAAAGCTTGACAGACTTCTAAGCCATTTAAGCCTGGTAACATTATATCCAATAAAATAAGTTTAAAGTCACCTTCAAGTGCCAATGCTAATCCTTCTTTGCCATCTGCAGCACGTACAATAAAGTAGCCTTCAGCTCGTAATCCACGCTCTAAAAAACTGGCTACACGATCGTCATCTTCAACTAATAAAATTCTCATTTAATTTCAGCCTTTTCTTTAAAGTGCCATGGCAATAATACGGTTGCAGTACTGCCTTGGGCATTTTTATTCGGTTTTAAAGTTATATGTCCTTCGTGAGCATCAATAATTGCTTTGGCAACAGGTAAACCCAAGCCAGAACCAGAAGTGACACTACGATTACCACGATAAAATCGTTCAAATACTTGTTGCTGCTCATTGTCAGTAATGCCAATGCCTTGATCTATTATTTTAACCGCAATAAATTCTTTATGCATAGATACTTTAATTTCATTTAAGGCACCTGTTTTAGAGTAGCTAAGCGCATTTTCTAATAAAATCATTAATACTTGTCGAATACGACGTTCATCAGCCTCAATATAAAGCTCGTCATCGGGTAAATTCAAAGATATTTCCTGTTGTTTTTCTTGTGCTTTTCTTTGATATTTTTCGAATAACTCGCTTATTAACAGTGAAATATTAAACTCGCTTCTTTGTAATGAGAGCTGTCCTGCGCTTGAGCGAGCAACTAACATTAAGTCTTCAATTAGTGCTGTAGTATGTTTTACTTCATCAATAATACAGCTTAGTACTTGTTTGTAATCATTGATATTGTCAGTGCTTCCTCTTAATACCACTTCAGACTCACCTCTAATAATAGTCAAAGGTGTACGTAATTCGTGGCCAATGTCAGCTAAAAATTGACGGCGCTGCTGATCTACTTGAGCTAACCGAGTATTACTTAATTCTAAGTCATAAGTTCTTTGTTGTACTTTTTCTTCAAGTGAGCGTTTTGCAATTGTGAGCTGATATTGCTGCTCAGATAATTGCTCAGCCATATTATTTAAAGACTCACCTAAAAATTGAAATTCAAAATCCTTTTGTGGTGCAATTCGGTAATCTAATTCGCCGTTACTAAACTCTTGTGTTGCACCTAATAATTGTTTTGTTGCTACATTAATACGGCGCCAAAAGTACCAAAATGTAAATAAGGTAAACAAGCTCATTACGCCTAATGCAGTTAATAATATTTGATTATTTTTATGATAAAGTTGATTTACACTTTTACGAATTTGTTCTGCTTGAAATTGCTCTTGTTTTACAGCTTTATCAATGAGTAAGTTAAACTCGGTATCTATATTTTGTTGTTGTAACAAGCTAAATAATTTTTTAGCCTGTGGCAATTTATCTTCAGCAACAAGCAATTTTATTTCGTTATTGGTTGTCAGTATTCGCTCTACTTTTTGCGAAATTTTATCATACGCTTGTAATTCAAGGTTGATATTTGCATGATTAGTGACACTTGATTTTTTTAGTAATATTTGGCGGATATCAAATAGGGACTGTCGCAATACTTGAGCTTTTTCTGCTTTTAACTGGGGGGTTTGTACTTGCCCTGTTCTGACTATTTCGCCCATGGCAATGAGCTTTTCTAAACTCAGTTTAGCCACATCAGAATATTTAATTAATATATCGTGAGTATAATCTGATTCTTGAGCGTGCTGATTATATTGATTTGAGCTGTCGAAATAGAAAAAACCAATTAGGCAACTAAGCATAAAAATAATGCCGAATGACAGTAGTAATTTATGGGTTAATTTACTGCATTTTAGCTTTTTAGTGACTGAGTTCAATAAAGATCCAAAGTAAGTTAGTTGCAGAGGTATATTAAGTATACCCATGAATTGAAATAAAAAAACTCGTTATAGTGAAAAAGCAAAGGAACGCAATAACGAGTTTAGGGTAATAAAAAATTAGGGCGTTAAAGTGGGTCTCATATTGTTAAGCCTTCAAGCAAAAATAAAGCAATATATGAAAACGCTAAAATGAAAAATTACCGACCAATTGCGATGAGAATATCACTATTAACACCACAACTGGTTAGTAATGCAGGAACGCGTGGTAACTATACTAATTGCTTGTAAATTCATCTTGTTGAATAGATTAAAATATCGTAATTGTTAATTAAAAATAACTTAAAGTATTTTCTGGTTTCATTGATATATCTCAAATTTTTTTGAATTTTAAGCGTATAATTGTATATGTTGATGACTTTTAGGTGATTTTAGGGGGATTTGTTGAAAGGTATTAAGTTATCTCTATTAAGCTATACAGGAATAGCTTTTACATTTTTTTATTGTTAAGCGCAGGAACTTTAATTGGTGTTAGTTATTATCGAATGGCTGATTATGCGTTTGAATCTGCTTCAAAGCAGTTTGATTTATCGATTGAAAGTGAAGTGAAAAATCTTCGTACACAGTTTACGCCCGCAGGTTATCGGCTAAAGTATATAACCAGTCGTAAAGAGTGGCAAGATTTTGAAACTTATCAAGCAGATTCTCGCTTAATTAAAGAGCTCGCAAACTATTTAACCATAGATGCTCTTGCCGACGCAGTTTATATCGGCTTTAAATCTGGAAATTTTATATCTGTTGATCAAATAAAATCACAAGCAGAACGAGTTAATTTAAAAGCGCCTCAAGATGCGATGTATTTAGTTAAGCTTATGCAGCATCAAAGTGAAGATGACAATCAATTCAAAATGATTTTTTTAGATCGATTACTAAATCAAATTGGTGAGCCATTAAGTATAAGTACAGCCTATAAAATATTTTCAAGGCCATGGTATCAAAGAGGTTTGATTAGTCCTTCGGCTTCGATTGTTGCACCCTATCAGGCATTTGACCGAAATAATAAAATAATGACCTTAGTGCAAAGTAGTATTGATAATGATGTTGTAGCGGGTATTGATATCAATATGATAGGGCTGTCTAATCAATTAAAAGCAAGTTATCTTGATAATAATACTGTGCAAGCCTTATTAAGTAAAAATAACAGTTTACTTGCTTATCAAAAGTTCGGTGTTTTATTTCCTCAAAGTGATGAGAATAAAAGTCAATTTTTTACTGAAAAAAGCAAAAAAGCTTTAGATATATTTGTTGATAAAAATCTTGACCAATATGGCTTGTCTAGTATCTTTTTTGAAAATGAAAAATGGCTCGGTAAAGTGGTTTCGATTAATCATTTAAAAGGAGTGAGTGTAAAGCTATTTGTAGCTATGCCAGAAGATGATATTTTAGCCGCTTCAAATTTTGCGCTAATAGAGAATTTGCAAATATCACTACTGATTGTACTGGCTTTTGTACCTTTAAGTTGGCTGTTTTCTCGGGGGTTGATACGCCCAATTCATAGAGTCGCTTTGCAAACTCAAAATATAGCAGGATTAAAGCTTGGGCAAGCAAATAATGAAAGATCTCATATTACTGAGCTTGCTGCACTTGAGGACAGCGTATTTGATATGCGGCATTCGTTACATCATTTTTTTGGTCTATTAGAAGTATTAGCCAAGGAAAAAAATTTGATGGTTTTATTGGAAAAAGTAAGCGCCAAGTCGTGTGTGATGTTAAAAGCTGATGCATCATTTATATTTTTAAACGATGCATCTCAAAAAAATATACTAAACCCTTTAGTGGCATGGAGTAATGGTAGTACCCTTAATATAGATGATTTTACGGAGATAGATATAGAAAGGCATCAGCAGACAAAAATCGATAAATTTATGTTAGGTGAAGTACAGTTTGTGCAACTCGATGCAGAGCTGAAAGCGGCTTTAGAAGTAGCCAAAGTTTACCCTGAAAATTCAGAAATAAATGCCTTGTTATTGCCTTTAATTGATCGTAATAATCAAATAATTGGTCTATTAGGTTTTAGCTTTTGCCATAAAATGGAAGAGAGTGAGCTTGAAAAAAGTAAAGGTATTGCAAGGGCTTTATCTGAATTTGTATCATTGGCAATTGAAGGGGATAAGTTATTTGAAAATCAAAAGCAGCTTATGAAATCATTTATTCAACTCATCGCGGGCGCAATAGATACTAAATCACCTTATACAGGGGCGCATTGTCAAAGAGTGCCAGAGCTTACTATGATGTTGGCACAAGAGGCTGCTAATTCAAATAAAGCGCGATTAAAAAACTTTAGCCTTTCTAGTGAACAATGGGATGAGCTTAAAATAGCTGCTTGGTTACATGATTGTGGCAAGGTCACAACACCTGAAGATGTTGTTGATAAAGCCTCCAAATTAGAGGCTATTTATAATCGAATACATGAAGTGCGAATGCGTTTTGAAGTATTAAGGCGAAATAAACCAAGTTCAGAACTCCCGTCTCAAGAGTTTGTGTTATCAGATAAAGCTGAGCATCGTATACCGCATATCGCCAATAAATTGGAACTTGATTCTCACCTTAGATTTAATATGAAGCGCCCAGAGTATAGATATAATTTGGGAGAATTACATAATTTAGTGATTGCCATAGGTACAATTAATGAGGAGGTGAGCTACATAATCAATCATCACATTGTTGAAACGATTAATATGTTAGAGCAATTACCTTTCCCTGATAACTTAAAAAGAGTGCCTGAGATTGCAGGTTCTCATCATGAGCAAATTAATGGTACAGGTTATCCACAAGGCTTAAAAGGAGATGAAATCTCTATCGAATCACGTATTTTATCTATAGCGGATATTTTTGAAGCTTTAACAGCAAGTGATAGGCCTTATAAGCCAGCTAAATCTTTAAGTCAAAGTATTGCAATTTTAGATTATATGAGGCAACAAAAGCATATTGATAGTGATTTATTTGAGTTGTTTTTAAGTTCGGATGTTTATTTAACTTATGCTCAAAAATTTTTAAAACCAGAGCAAATAGATGACGAAAATATAGCCCTTTATTTGAAGTGATTTTTGTAGGGCCTTAGCCTGAATTATTTTAAATTGATAAATAGAAAAGGCCACTAATGTGGCCTTCCTATTTTGATGACTGACTTTGGTTGGACTAGTGATTTACCGCAAATAAATCATAAGCTTTCAGTTCAGGTAAAAATTCTTGAAGTTGATCTTCTTGTTGCGCTAGTTTTTCCATTGAGCCACAAAGTGCTTCTGCTTTTTCTTCTAAGTTTTTAGCTTGAAGCTCTACTTTTTCTTCAATTTGTTTACCCATATTTTGCATGCGGTTTTCGAATTCATCCATATCTCCGCCTGAGCCGATAAGTTCAGAGCCAAGTGCAACTAATAAACCGCCAATTGAATCCATTACTGCAGCTTGCATTGCTTCTTCCATTTTATTTTCGAACGATTCGCCAAATGTATCGTCAATTGAATCAAATCCGTTTTGGCTCATTACAAAAGTACCGTCTTGATAAAATTGATCGTGAATTTCAACTGATAATTCATCCATTAATTCAGATATTGAATCCATGCTATTTAAACCAAATGCATTACCGACTTCATCAATTGCAATGCCCGCAATTTTTACGCCTTCTAGTGCGATATTGGCAACTTGTGGTAATTGCTCACGTAAGTTATCGGCATAGTTCTCAACAGTTTGTTGTTCTTGAGAATTTAAGTTAATAGCTTCATCGTTTATATATAAAGTACCATCTTGTTCGATTCGCATAATTTGATCATTTTGTGTTTGTATTTCAAGAGTATTTGGCTGAATGCGAACAGTATGTTGGAACGCCATATTACAGCTGTCAGATGAAATATTAATGCTATTTGAATTGTTATGAGCAAGTGCTGAACCAGATAATAGAGTTGAACCTAAAACAAGCGCTGTACCAAATGTTTTAGAATGTACTGATAATGTTTTTTTTGCGAATGTTGTCATGTTATGGCTTCCTGTATCTAAATAGTTATTATCTTTCCTGTTGATGTATAAGCTATTTCAATATCGATGCCATGTTTTTATTTTAAATTAAAACAATGAGTTATCTTTATTTTTGTATCGAGGGATTATTTGTGGTGTTAGTGTTTTAGCTAAAAAATGGTTAAATAAACAATTTAATAGCCAATTTATATCTGAGTATAAAAAACTAAGCTTTTTCGGCGATCAGTCTGTTGTCGAGAGTCTAACCAGCGGCCTCTATTTACTTTTACTTTTCTGCGATCTCTATTTTGTCTGCGTTCGATTTGATCCCATATTTGATTTTCTGATTTGTTTTTTTCATTTCTTTTTTAACAGTAGTTTCAGAAGCTTGTTTATTTTGATCTTTATTAGAATTTGTTGCTTTATCTGCATGTATTGTTGTTAAAAAATTGACTAAATCTTCCACTGATAAACCTTTATTGTTCTAATTTATTTATTGATTATGAACAATATATCGGCAGTAAAAGCAAAACTTAATGGTAAATATTACTTTATTTTAATTGTGCGATAAGCTGCTCTAATAAAGTTTTAAGCTGTTTGCCTTTTTCAGTATCGTAATCTGTTTGATTGATTAATTGTTGCGGTATGCAGGCTAGGTCTTGTTTTAACTGCCATCCTTTAGGTGTGAGCTTGATATCCACTTGCCTTTCATCAGATTTATTTTTTATTCGCTCTAACAATTGAGCTTGTTGCATACGTTTTAATAATGGCGTTAATGTATTGCTATTAAGTAATGATTTTTCGCCTATTTGTTTCACGCTAAGACCATCATCTTGCCATAAAATCATTAATACTATGTATTGCGTATAGGTCAGATTATATTGTTCTAAAAGCGGTTGATATAAACGCGTTACCAACCTAGACGCCGCATAAAGCGGAAAACATAACTGGTTTTCTAAAATTTGATGATCATTTGTTGGAGACATATTTATTTCGCTAATGCTTGTTGAATATATTGCTCTATTGCCGCGGGTTTGGTTGTAGGAGCAAAGCGCTTAATGGGCGTGCCATCACTGGCAATTAAGAACTTGGTAAAGTTCCATTTTATCTTGTTGCCAAACATACCTGGTAAGGCTGATTTTAGGTATTGATAAATAGGGTGGCTGTTCGCGCCGTTTACATCAATTTTTTCAAACATTTGAAAGTCTACGCCATAATTGATTAGGCAACCTTCAGAGATCTGGTTTGCATCACCGGGTTCTTGTTGGCGAAATTGATTACATGGAAAGCCTAAAATCACTAAGCCTTGATCTTTATACTCATCATATAATTTTTGCAAACCCTCATATTGCGGTGTTAATCCGCATTTGCTTGCCGTATTTACAATTAAAACTACCTTACCTTGATAGTCTTTCATATTAATATTTTGCTGCTGCAAGCTCATTGCTTGTAGTTGATAAAAATCAGACATAATTTTGTTCCTAATTATAAATTCAGCAAATTATATCGCGCACGATTTAATTGTCAATTATTGCACATTTATCACTTAGTGTTTGAACAGTCAAAATTGCTTTGTTGTCTCATTTTTACGCATATTATTTCGCTTTATGGCACAATAATGCATAAGCAAAGTATCGATTTTTATTGAGTTGGAGTTTAAAGTGGAAAAAATTAAAGTATGGGATGGTTTCATCCGCTTTTTTCATTGGTCATTGGTTTTACTGATAGCAGTACTTTACTTTTCTGGGGAAGAAGGGTGGATGGATGTGCATTTTGTAGCTGGCTATAGTGTATTATCTTTAATCATAGCACGTTTATTTTGGGGTTTTATTGGTAGTGATACTGCAAAATTAGCAGCTTTACTGCACTCTCCTAAAGCAGTTCTTAATTCTATTAAGTCAAATTCATATACCAGAGGCCATAACTCTGCAGGTAGCTATATGGTATTGGCGTTTTTCTGTTTACTGTTAGTTCAAGGTGTTTCAGGCCTAATGACAACTGATGATATCTTAACTGATGGGCCGTTAGTGCAATATGTCGCATCGAGTTGGGTTGAACTTGCCAGTAGTGTACATAAGTTGAATTTTGATATTCTTTTAATTGCGATAGCGATACATATTCTTGCTATTGTTGTTTATCGTATTCGAGGTAAAAATTTAGTTAAACCTATGATCACAGGGTTTAGTGCTGGATCGGAGCTTAAAGATGGTGAAATGAAATCTGGCTGGTGGGGCTTTTTGATCTTAGTTGTTATATTGAGTTTGGTTCTTTATATCTGGGGTTTAGAGCCATTAGAAATGCTTTTTTCATAAAGTATATTTAGCTGATAGAGCTGCAAGCCCTATCAGCTATGTTAAATCGACAAATTAGTCTTTAAAAGATTTATGACAATCTTTACAACCTTTAGCCCAATTACCAAATGCTTTCTTTATCTTACTTTTATCACCTGTAGCGGCGACAGTTGCTAATTCATCTGCATACATTTGAAAAGTAGTTGCTTTTTTCATGAACTTTTCATTATCAGACCAAATCTCTGGTAAAGCACTTGTTTTAGCTTTGCCCATTTCAGTACCTGCAACAAAAGCTTCCCATGGCATTTTTGATAATGCAGCAGCATTGTTAGCACGCATAGCAAAACGTTTAGCATCAAAAGGAACTTTACCTTTTAGCATCGCGCCCATATCACCAATTTGAGTGCCTATCATTGAAAATGCAGATTGGCGGTATTCAACAGCATCAGATGGTTTTTCAAAAGCAGTATTAGCAGTCGCTGATAGCGAAAGTAAACTAGCCGTTAGGCCAATAATCAAAAGTGACGGTTTTAAATTCATGGTATTTCCAATTTATTGTTTGGTTTTTATCCTTTTTACCTCAGTAATATTAAATGGGCAAATAAAAGCGCCCAATATCAGTAAAAAAGGGATAATTTTTCTGTAACCTAACAATCAACTTTGTATAAAAATTGAAAACAAATGTAAATAGCCTATTGAAGCAGGTTTTTATATTAGGTACTTTCTTTGGCGAAATAAAATAAAAACAATGGGAAATTTATGAAAAAGAATAATCTGAAGCTTTCAGTATTATCTACAGCTATTTTGCTATCTTTAGCAGGTTGTGGTGGAAGTGATTCTAAATCAAAGCCAGTTGAAGTTGTAGATGTAGCACCTACAGCTGCAAATGTTGTAATTGATTCAGCAAAACAATGGGTACCATCTACAGGTACTTTAAAAGCAGTAGACTCAAACGGTGATGCATTAACTGTAAGCTTCACTGAAAATGGTGAAGCTATCACAGCTGAAAATGGTGTATATACTTTCAGTCATGGTGTCTTAGAGTTAACTGGCCTTGACTATTCTTATGTATCTTTATCTGGTGAAGCAGTTGAAATTGATTATGCTGTATCTGCAAATGGTAAATCAGCATCTGCTAAAGTTGTAGTTTCTGAAGTTATTGGTGATCCACTTGCAAATCAACAATGGCATTTAAGGAATACTGGCCAAAAAGCGTATGCATTAAGTGATGAAATGAAATCTGGCTTAGTGGAACTCTACAAAGGTCGCGGTGAATCTGAAGAAGATGCGACAGCTAAAGTAAATGGCTGGTTTGAAGAAGAAGAGGCTAAACTAATTGCTGGCGAAGATATGAATGTTATGAGCGCTTATGCTCAAGGTGTAACAGGTCAAGGTGTAACAGCTGTTGTTGTTGATTCTGCACTTGAAATTCGTCATGAAGATTTAGAGCCTAATGTACTTCCTAACCGCTCATTAAATATTAAAGAAGGTGCTACAGATAAAACCGATCCCTCACCAACTTCAATTACTGGCGATCACGGTACATCTGTTGCTGGTTTAATTGCAGCAAAAGGCTGGAATGGATTAGGCGGACGTGGTGTTGCACCTGATACTAGCTTAATTGGTATGAATTATTTAGGTGGTGGCAATGTGCCTCAAACTGAATACTTAATTCATGGTTTCCCTGGTAGTGGTATAGCTAAAAGCGATAATGTAGGTGTGTTTAACCGTAGTTATGGTTTAGGTTGGCCAACACACTTTAGTTATTCAGAGCTAGATGAAGCAATAGAATCTTACCCTAATCTAAACTTACGTGATGGTAAGGGTGCTGTTACTATGAAATCAAGCGGTAATTCGTTTGGTGATGATGGTAATGAAGGTTCTTTATGTGAAGATAATGGTGCGAACGAACTAGGTTTAACTTGTTATAACGCTTCATTTGAACCAAGCCAAGTTCACCCTTACTATTTAAGTGTTGCAGCGGTTAATACAGATGGTAAACATACAAGCTATTCTGCGGCAGGTGCGAATGTATTTGTTTCAGCACCATCAGGTGAATATGGTCGTTATGCGCCAGCTATGGTGACAGCAGATCAAATGACATGTTTAAGTGGCTATTCTGGTTTTACTGGCCGTACCATTGCGGCGTGGACTGAGTTTTATGGCGAAGAATTTGTAAAATCACAGTTCCCATTTAATTTCCCAGGACATGAAGAAAATGCAAGCTGTAATTACACTTCAACTTTCAATGGTACATCTTCTGCTGCGCCAAATGCTTCAGGTGTTGTTTCATTAATTTTGTCAGCAAACCCAGAGTTAACTTGGCGTGATGTGCGTCATATTTTAGCATCTACAAGTACACAAAATGATGCTGATAATGCACAGGTGACATTTAAAATAGGTGAAACAGACTTTACTGCTCATCAAGGTTGGGTAGAAAATGCAGCTGGTTTTAAATTTAATAACCTATATGGTTTTGGTCGTGTAGATGCCGGTGCTGCAGTTGCTATGGCGAAATCTTATAATAAAGATTTCGGCGAACAAGTAATAACTGATTGGATTGGTTCAGGCTCAGCTGTAGATAGTGAAGCTATGACAAGTGAGATCCCTGATAATAATGCAGAAGGTTTGGTTTATAAAGTTGAAGTAACAGAAGAGTTAGCCTTAGAAGCGATGCAATTTAAATTTGATATCAGCAATGTTGATATGAATTATGGGTTGATTGATGGGACTCAAACGACAGCTGGTATGGATTTAGCAATTGAAGTTACTGCTCCATCTGGTACTAAAAGTGTCATTTTATCTTCTAAGCAAGCGATCACTTATCCTGCATACTCTTTTGAGAATGGTGAACAACCAGGCTATATTTTAAAAGACGGTGTTTTACTTTCCAATGCTTTTTATGGTGAATCAAGTAAAGGTGAATGGACTATTCGCATACTAGATACAAGCGCTGATACATTTGAAACATCAGATGGTGGTCAAAGTGATTGGGGGTTTGTTGGATACACAAATAATGCATCTGCAAGTATTTTAGAAGGCGTTGCAGTTAGAGCATATGGCCACGCATCTCAAGAAGTAGGAGAATAGATATGAAATTTAATAAAATAGCTGTATTAACTGCAAGTGCCTTATTATCAACATCAGTTTTTGCACAAGCTAACTCTGATAGAGAATTACTAAAGCCAGAAACTAAAGTAACTAAACATATCGTTCAAAAAGCTGACTTTGGTTCATATAAGGTTGAAAGAAACTTAGTTTATATTCCTAAGTCTGTTGCAAGTGCAAATAGCATAGTATCGACTAAAGGTAATATGGCAATTGTAAAATCTAATACTCCTGTTGAACGTGTTGCTAAAGGTACTTTAGTGCGAAATACGTTAACAAATGAAGTGTCAGCTTTATCAGGTAATATTTCTGTATTGCTTAAAAAAGGTATTTCAGCTAATCAAGTAACTGAAGAGACTGGTTTATCTTTAGTTTCAGCTTATGCTGGAACTCAAATTGCGGTACTAAAAGTAACTGGAAACCAGGATTTAATTGAAGCAAGTAAAAAGCTTAAAGCTTCAGGTTTAGTTAAAGTTGCTAGAATTGAAGTATTGGAAATGAGACATAAAGCGCATTAATTACTTTAGTTACTAATATGAAGGCGCATTTATATGCGCCTTTTTTATATCTTTAAATTACCTTTAATTAAAAATAATACGAATGCAATACCTATTTCGAAAACAAATGAAAGCTTCGATTTACATTCATTAACAATGTTGGTTTTTATTTATCTTGTTGTTTATTAAGTGGTTAGTTTATTTTTTCAGTGTGAGTTTCAATTTTATCTCTAATTTTGTTACTAATATGTTGCCTTTACTTGTCAAGTCATTTTATAGTGGGTAAAGAACACCATTTTTATTTATAAAATCAAAAGTACAGAATATTTATTCCAGGGGAAAATATGTCTACAAGTTTAATCAAAAAGTCAGCTGTAGCTTTAGCTGTAACCGGTGCATTAGTTGCAGCCAGCTCAGTAAGTGCTGCAACAGCAGAACAATATAATTTAAATAATAAAAAATTAATCAAACCTGAAGCTTCTGTAGCAATGAAGCAAAATGCATCAATCGCTTCTAGTTGGTTGGTTAAGCTAAAAACAGCGTCTATCTCTCAAACTAGTATGGCAAATGCCGCAAATATTGAAGCTGCACAAAATTCAGTAGAGAGCACTATTAGCTCAATGGATTTAAATGTAACTGTTTTAGCTAAAACATCGAAGTTAGTTAACTCTATTGTTGTTAAAGGCGATCAAAAAGAAGTTGAAAAACTATTAGCTCACGCTGAAGTAGAAAATGTATATCCAGTATATGATTATGATTTAGATATAGCTGATGGCGCAGATTACATTAAAGCAACTCCATTATTAGAAAGCGGTGTTGCAAATGGAGAGGGCGTTCGAGTTGCTGTTTTAGATACTGGTATTGACTATACTCATGCTGCTTTTGGTGGCGAAGGTACTTTAGAGGCTTACGCTGCAGCTGCAACTGATCCAGCAGATGCAGTATCTTGGCCACAAGGTCAAGTCAAAGGTGGTTGGGATTTTGTAAATAACGACCCTGATCCAATTGATGCGGGTACGAGCCATGGAACACATGTTTCTCACTCAGTTACAGGTATCGCTCCAAATGTAGAGTTATTTGTTTATTCAGTATGTAACAGTGGTTGTCCTGGTTTAGCACAATTATTAGCATTAGAATCTGCAATGGATCCAAATGGTGATGGTAATATTGAAGACCGTGTAGATGTTATCAATATGTCTTTAGGCGGTGACTATGGTGACAGAGCAACTGACGCTGTTGGTTTATTAATAAATGAAGCAGTGAGATTAGGCACAAACTTAGTTATTTCTGCTGGTAATGATGGAGCATATCCATTTATTGTTGGTGGTCCAAGTACATCAGAAAATGCACTTTCAGTAGGTGCAATGACGCATCCTGTATTAAAGTCAGCTGTTGTTTCAGGTGCTTTCTTAGGTGCTGAAGAAAGTGTAAATGCTTCAGGTTTTAACCCTGAAAAAGAATTTTCATTTGATAATACATCGGCTCCTTTAGTATATCCTGCAGATAATCAAATGGCATGTGACCCTTTTGCAGAAGGTACTGATTTTACAGGTAAAACGGTAATTGTTGATCGTGGTGCTTGTAACTTCACGCAAAAAGTAATAAATGCACAAGAAAAAGGTGCTTTGTTTGTTTTAATCGCTAATCATACACCTGGTGCAGGTGCTACTGCTCCTGGCGGTTCTGATCCGGCAGTAGCGATTCCTTCAGTTGGTATCAGCTATGAGCTTGGTATGTCATTGAAAGAAGCATTAGCTGGTGAAGATGAAGTTGTTTACTCAGTAGCTTCTGAGTTATTTGACCAAGAAGGTGCAATAGCATCATTTACATCTCGTGGTCCTTCAATGAATGGCTTATTGAAACCTGAAATTACAGCTCCAGGTGTTTCAATTATGACTGCAGAGCCTGGTACTGGAACTGAATTAGCTGGTGCGACAGGTACCTCTTTCTCTGGTCCAATGACAGCAGGTGCGATGAGTTTATTAAAAGAAGCACTTCCTGAACGCAATGCTTTTGAGCTTAAAGCAACAATTATGAATACTGCTAGCTTAAACGTGACTATGGAGCCAAGAGCAACTAACCCTGATACTACAATGGCACCTATTAGTTATATTGGTGCTGGTTTAGTTGATGTTGAAAAAGCATCTAATTTACCAGTTGCTGCATGGGCTAAAGATACTAAACAAGCAGCATTATCATTTGGTTTAGTAAATCTCGCTGAAAGTACTGAGCTAACAAAAACAGTACAAGTTAAAAACTTCTCAAATGAAGCTAAAACATACTCGCTAAGTTTAGAGCATCGTTTTGCTGATGATGTTGAGCGTGGTGCTATTGCGATGAGTTACCCTGAGTCTATTACAGTTCCAGCAGGTCAAGTATTCTCATTTGATGTTGTAGCAACAATTGATCCAGCTAAATTACCAGAATGGACTCTTAATTCAGGTAATGTAGGAACGCCAGAAGCAACTAATGACTTAACTACTTTAGAATTAGATGGTGCTTTAAACTTTTCTGAAGATGGCGAGCAAGCATTCCACTTAGTTTATCATGTATTACCTAAAGCGGCTGCATCAGTTGAAATTACACCAACTTTAACAGATGAGGGAACAGTTCATGTTTTAACTAATACTGGCTCTGTTGATTTTGAACCTATTTTTGCAGAAGTAACTGCTGTAGATGAAGCTGAAGGTGCGATGTTAGATCTCGTTTCAGCTTCTATTGAAACAGTTGCTGTTTCTCCAGAAGCTTGTGCATCTGGTTATGCAACATTTACGACACTTGTCATGGATAAAGGTTTCACTCATACATATATCGGCGGCTTTATGGCTGATTTCGATTTAGACCAAGATGGTGCGTATGATGTGACAGTGCAAAATGGTAAATTAGAGTGGTTCCGTGATGTTCCGGCAACACCTATTACATTCACTCATGGTTATGGCTCAACTAGTGGTGCATTAAATAATGCATACCATACTGTTGGTAATAACTTCCTTACATTGCAAAGTTGTTTAGGTGACTTTGGTCTAGAAGCCAAAGACTTAGATCAAGCAACTGCAACAGTACGTTTTCGTACAGAGGAAGAAACTTGGACACCAATTCCAAGCGCATCATTAGATGATGTAACTACTGAATATACATTTTCTCAAGCAAAAGTTGTTGCAGAACTTGTAAGTGCAAGTGGTGAAGGAACTATGTCGGTAAGTGCAAATGATGCAGAATCTATGTCTGTAGTTGATGTATTAAAACCTGGTGAATCAGCTCAGATTAATACTGCTGGTACTGACTTTATTGTATTATCAACTTCTGGCTCAAAAGCATTAAATGCTACTCCAGGTTCTGATCAAAATGTCGCTCCAGTAGTTACATCTGCTGAGTTCAATGTAGATGAAAATACAGCAAGCGAAACTGTAATTGGTCAGCTTGAAGTAACTTACCCTGCTGAATTTTCTAACCCTGTTGCAGAATATATCGTTTTAAATTCAACTTCTTCAGCTGTTAACGTAACTGCATCAGGTTCAGTGGTTGTTGCTAACGCTGAGCAATTAGATTTTGAAGCTGGTTTAACTATGATTGAACTTGAAGTTGTTGCTGTTAATACTTCAGGTGAAGTGTCTGAATCAGAAATGATTAAAGTTATGGTTAATAATGTTGCAGATTCTGCTCCTGAATTAACTGTTACTATGGTTACTGATACAGTTGCAGAAAATAATGAACGTACTTTAGTTGCTGATTTAACTGCAATGGTTCATGAAGCTGATGCGACTCTAGCTGGTTTTGAAGTGATGGAAGGCGATGCATTTGAAATTGAAGATGCGCAGTTATTCTTAAAAGCAGGTCAAGACTTTGAAGCAGGTGCTGAGCTTATGGCTAAAGTCGTTGCTAAAGACTCTGCTGAATTAATGTCTACAGCTTTTGAAGTGAAAGTAACATTAACGGATATTGATGAAACTCCAGTTGTTGTGCCTGAGCCTAAAAAGAAATCTTCATCAGGTTCTTTAGCTTGGTTAATGCTTCTTGCGACTCCTTTTGCATTCTTACGTAGAAGAAAATCTCAAAAGTAATTTGATTTTATAAAATCATATTTAAAAGGGCGCTTTATGCGCCCTTTTTATTTGTATTCACTCTAATTGAACTTAAACCAACTTAAGTTCCTTTTTTATATACTCCTGAATGTTTCATTTACATTTGTTAACAATGAGTGGTATTTTTATCTTGTTGTTTTTAAGCGTTTTAATTTTTTTATTGTTGTTATTGCAAATTAATTGTTAGTATTTTGTTGTTTTTGTTGTTTAAGTCATTTTATAGTGGGGCAGGAACACCGTTTTTTAGATAAACAATAATAAAGATTATTTATTCCAGGGGAAAATATGTCTACAAACTTCATTAAGAAGTCTACTGTTGCACTAGCTGTAACAGGAGCTTTATTCACGGTAAGTCAAGCAAGCGCTGCAATTTCAGTATCAAAGTTAGATCAAACTCCAACTCAAATAAAAAAAGTTGATTCTAAAAGCAAGGTCTCAGTAACACCTAGCTCAAGCCATGCCATTTTTACACCAGAAGCAAACTTAAATAACGAAACTTATCGTTATTTTGTTCGTTTAATTGAAAGCCCTGTAGCGCTATATGAAGGTGGTATTGAAGGTTATAAAGCAACAAGCCCTGCTGTAACAAATAATAAAAAATTAAACGTTAAAACAAAAAAAGTAAAAGCATACCGTACTTTTCTAAATCAACGTCAAGATAATGTGATTGCAAAAGCAACTGCGGCCTTAGGTGAGCTAAATGTTAAGCAGCGTACTACTTTAGCTTATAATGGTTTGGTAGTAGAAATGACACAAGAGCAAGCTATGAAGTTAGCAACAGTGTCAGGTATTGCGCATATTAAACGCGAAACTTTACGCCAAACTTTAACTGATGCCGGTCCTTCTATTATTAAAGCTCCAGGTATTTGGGATGGTTCTGCAACAGGTACTGGTGCGAAAGGCGAAGGTATGGTTGTTGGTATTATTGATACTGGTGTAAATACAGGTCATGCTTCATTTGCAGACGTAGGCGCTGATGAATACGATCATACAAATCCAAATGGTGAAGGCGTTTATTCAGGTGACTGTGCAACTGAAGAGTGGGCTTCTCTATGTAATGATAAGTTAATCGGTGTACATAGTTACCCACTAATTACAGATCAATACGCTCAATATAACCCTGATGTTCCATCAAATGGTGAAGATTATGATGGTCACGGTTCTCATACAGCAAGTACAACTGCTGGTAACGTATTACATAATGTTGCAATCAAAAATGTAAATGGTGTTGACTCAGGTGTTGCCTTTGATGCTATGTCGGGTGTTGCGCCACATGCAAATATTGTTTCTTACCAGGTTTGTAAGCCGGGTGATGATGATGCGATTGGTTTTAATGGTTGTTATCCTTCATTAACAGTTTTAGCTGTTGAGCACGCTATTGAAGAAGGTGTTGATGCACTTAACTACTCAATTGGTGGTGGTTCTAGTGATCCATGGCAAGATGCTGATGCACTTTCTTTCTTATCTGCACGTAAGGCTGGTATTCATGTAGCTACTTCAGCCGGTAACTCAGGCCCAGGCCCAGAAACTGTTGGTTCTCCGGGTGATGCTCCTTGGATCACTACGGTTGCAGCGTATACTCATGATCGTGATTTTTCTGGTAAAGGTTTAAGTGATTTTTCTGGTGGTGAAAATGCACCAACAGATATTTCAGGTAAAGCGATTACGGGTGGTGTTTCTGGTAAAGTTGTTTACGCCGGTGACTTTATGAATGCCAATGATCCTGATGGCGATCCAGCGCAATGTTTACAACCATTCCCTGAAGGAACTTTTGAAGAAGGTACTATTGTTTTATGTGACCGTGGTGCAATTGCACGTGTTGATAAAGGTCGTCACGTTTTAGCTGGCGGTGCAGCAGGTCTTATCCTTGCAAATCTTCAAGGTGGTGCAACAAGTGTTGTTGCAGATGCGCATGTATTACCTGCTATTCAAGTTAATGCTGATGATGGTGACAAGTTAAGAACTTGGTTAGCTTCAGGTTCAGAACATATGGCTACAATCACTGGTGCTGAATTAACACAAAATGATGATGTTGCCCGTATTGCTGCTGGTTTTACTTCTCGCGGTCCAAATAAATCAGTACCAGATGTAATCGCACCATCAATAGCGGCACCTGGTGTAAGTATTTTTGCAGCAACTGCTGATGAACACCCTGAAGGTTTTAAAGAGTTTCCAGCTCCTGCAGATTTTGGTTTCTTAAGTGGTACATCAATGGCAAGTCCACATATTGCTGGCGCTTTAACATTATTAGCAAGCTTACAACCTGAGTGGTCTCCAGCTGAAGCACAATCAGCATTAATGTTAACAGCTAATCAAAATACATTAAAAGATGACGGTGTAACACCATCTGATTTCTTTGACATGGGTGCTGGTTTTGCGAATGTAACTGCTGCTGCTCAAACTGGTTTAGTAATGGATGAAACTTATGCTAACTACATGGGTGCAAACCCAGCAGTAGGTGGCACACCATCTCAAATTAACTTAGCGTCTATGGCTAACTCTAAGTGTGTTGATACGTGTACTTGGACGCGTACTGTAAAAGCGACTAAAGGTGGTTCTTGGACTTCAAGTGCTGCAGCTATTAATGATGAAGGTTTTGCTATTTCAGTATCTCCTACAACATTTGAGCTAGAAGCTGGTGAAACTCAAGTATTAACAATCACTGCTAATGTTACTGCCGCTGATGCAGGTTGGAACTTTGGTAATGTAATGTTGATGGCTGAGGGTATGCCGGAAGTTAAATTACCAGTTGCAGCAAAAGCAAGTGGTGATAATTTACCTGGCACAATTGCTATCACATCTCATCGTGATACAGGCACTATGACTTACACGGGTTTCACATCAAAAGAGTTATCTGATATTAAAGTAGGTGTTTATGACAAACATACTGATTTATTAGAGGCGCAAACATTATCAGTTCCTGTAGATGGATTGGATTATTTTGTACTAACTTTAGACGAAACTATGCCTAACATTAGCTTCAGTAGTATGTCTGATGCGTCAGATGTTGATATGCGAGTATTAGATGCAAACTTTGATAAAATAGGTTCAAGTGCAGGTCCTGATTCAAACGAAACAGTTTCATTTGTAAACTTACCGGCAGGTACTTATTACATTGTTATCGATGGTTATGCGACTGAAACGGAAGGTGGTGTTGATGATGTAACCGTTCGTGTAACATCAATCCTAACTGATGATGAATCTCTAAGTGAAAATGTTGAATCTACAGTATCTGAAGCTGATGGTAAATTTAGCCTAACATTTAAATGGGAAGGTGCAGTTCAAGGTGGTTTATTATCATTATCTTCAGGTGACGATAGTGCAGTTAAACAACTACCATTTAGTATCAACCGTGGTGAAGATGATGTAGTTGATTCAAATGAAGTTGCTGCAGATATGGTTCCAGGTGAAGCTTCAACAGTGAAGTTTAATTTAGCACCTAACTTCAGTAATGTAGATAAGGTTTATACTTTAACTGCTGATGTAGCTGGCCATGATGTTGCAAATATTACTAATGATGGTGTGCTTGACGGCTCAATGATTACTTGGACTGTTAACCGTATGGTTGGAGAGTCTGCAGAAACACTTGAAGTTAGTTTTGACTTAGTGACACGTAAAGCCGGTGAATATTCATTAGCACTAACTAATACTTTAGATGGTGATACTGTTGAAAGTAGCTATGACTTTAGTGTAAATGAAGTTGCGCCTATGGTTTCAGTTAGTGCACCAGGTGCTGCAGATGAAGGAGATTCAGTTACACTTGACGCTTCAGCTTCATCTGATGCGAATGGCGACGAGTTATCTTATAAATGGGTACAGTTAGCAGGTGCTCCGGTAAGTTACTCTGCAAGCTCTGCTTCGGTTAACTTTGAAGCACCTAAAGTATCAAGTACCAATGATGTAGTATCTTTCCATGTCACTGTAACGGATTCAAACGGTAACTCAGATGAAGAGTTTGTTTCAGTTGCAATAGTGAATAAGAAAAAATCTTCAGGTTCTTTAGCTTGGTTAATGCTTCTTGCGACTCCTTTTGCATTCTTACGTAGAAGAAAATCTCAAAAGTAATTTGATTTTATAAAATTATATTTAAAAGGGCGCTTTATGCGCCCTTTTTGTATTTACACCTATTTACATTGTTATCTATATTTTGACTTTATTTGTTCTAAGATGATTAGGTTAAAAATTAAAAAAAAACAAAGGATTTGAAAATGAAAACAAAGTATTCGTTGAGTATAGGTTTACTCTCCTTAGCTGTATTAGCAGGCTGTAATAGCACTGAACAAACAAAAAAGAATCAAGTTGTAAAATCGACTGAAGCGAAAAATAATGTATTAGCACCGGTTGCTAAAAAAGTAGCTCATGAAATGAATATTCATGGTTCAAAACGCGTAGACGAATATTACTGGATGCGTGATGATAAACGCAAAAACCCTGAAATATTAGCGCATTTAGCTGCAGAAAATACCTATACAGATGCCATGCTAAAGCATACTGAAAAGTTACAAGATAACTTGTTTGAAGAACTAAAATCCCGTATTCAAAAAGATGATGACTCGGTGCCTGTGAGACGTGGTGATTTTTATTATTCATCTGAAATGCGTGGCGATAATGAATACCCTATTTATGTACGTAGTAAAAACTTTAAAGGCGATGATAAACAGGTATTATTAGATGTAAACATACTGGCAAAAGATCATGAGTACTTTCAGGTGTCTGGTTTAGATGTTAGCCCTAATGGCAAAATAATGGCCTATGGTGAAGATACATTAAGTCGTCGCGTTTATACTTTACGCTTTAAAGACTTAAAAACAGGTAAACTGCTTGCAGATGAGCTAAAAGGTACCGAAGGCGAAGCTGTTTGGGGTAACGATAATAAAACGGTTTATTACATTAAAAAAGACTTACAGACTTTATTAGGCTTTCAAGTATATCGTCATACTTTAGGGTCATCTCAAGATACTGATGAGTTAGTTTATGAAGAAGAAAATAAATCGTATTACACAGGTATAAGCAAAAGCAAAGATGGTTCGCATATATACATATATCACAGTAGCCCAGAAGCATCAGGTATGTCGTTAATTGATGCTAATAATCATAAAGCTAATCCTGTGCGCTTTATTCCTCGTGAGGCTGGATTAGAATATGAAGTATCAAAGTTAGGGCAGTGGTATTATGTCAATACTAACTTAGATGCAGTGAACTTCAAGCTAATGAAAGTTCACCAAAGCAAATTAGGTAATAAAAATAATTGGCAAGAGGTAATACCGCATAAAGAGGGTGTAAAACTAGAAGACGTATCGCTATTTAATGATCATTTAGTTTATAAAGTGCGTGAAGCAGGCATAAACACAGTGACAGTTCGCTCTTTAAAATCAGGAAAAGAGCAACAGTTGAACTTTAAAGATAAGGCCTTTGCTGCTTACTTATATGGCAATAACGAGTTAGATAACGACAGTGTGCGCCTTTATTATACAAGTTTAACAACGCCAGGTACTCACTATGATTTTAATTTAAATAGCACTGAGCCAGAGTTACTTAAGCAACAAAAAGTGCTTGGTGACTTTAACCCTGATAATTACACATCAGAGCGTATTTTTATTACCGCCAGAGATGGTATAAAAGTACCTGTATCTTTAGTTTATCGCACTGATAAATTTAAAAAGGACGGCACAAATCCAATTTATCAATATGGTTATGGTTCATACGGACATACAATTCAACCTAGCTTTTCAAGTGCAAGATTAAGTTTATTAGATCGTGGTTTTGTTTATGCAATCGCGCATATACGCGGTTCTCAAATGTTAGGTAGACCTTGGTATAACGAAGGTAAAAAGTTAACGAAGCAAAATACCTTTAACGACTTTGTTGATGTCACTAAGTCACTAACAGAGCAAGGTTATGGAAATAAAAAACAAGTATTTGCAGTAGGTGGCAGTGCTGGTGGATTATTAATGGGTGCTGTGATCAATCAAGCGCCAGAGTTATATCAAGGTGTTGCTGCTCATGTACCATTTGTTGATGTAGTGACAACGATGTTGGACGAAACTATTCCACTAACAACAAATGAATATGATGAGTGGGGCAATCCAAATGATAAACCATATTACGATTACATGCTTTCTTACTCACCATATGATCAAGTGTCTAAGCAAGCTTATCCTAACCTATTGGTGACAACGGGTTTACATGATTCTCAGGTACAGTATTTTGAACCTGCAAAATGGGTTGCTAAATTAAGAGACTACAAAACCAATGATAATAAATTATTGTTTAAAGTCGATATGAAAGCAGGTCATGGTGGTGCATCTGGTCGCTTTAAAGGTCTAAAAGATCGTGCTTTAGAATATGCATTTATTCTTGATCTCGCAGGTAAAAATAAACTGTAATATAGCTTTTCATAAAATAATAACGGCTTCAGTTTTAGCCGTTATTATTTTAATTTAACTTAAATATTTTGCCTCGTAGTGATCTTAATAAAAGTGAGAAGTAGAGTTATATAGCTTGGCGTATGCTGAATTCAAACTGTGTACCTTGACCAAATTCACTTTGTACTTTTATATCTGAATTTAGAATGTGTAATAGCCGTTTACTGATAGCTAGCCCTAAGCCCCCATGTTGTTTTTTATTGCCAACTGCATTACTTGCACGATATCTAGCATCAAAAATATAATTAATTTCCTCAGCTTTAATACCAGAGCCAGTATCACAGACTTGTATCGTTAACTTTGTGTCTTTAGAAAATACATTTATGGTGATCGAGCCATTTTCTGGTGTATGTCTAAGCGCATTTTCAATTAAATTACTGAGTACACGTTCTAGTTTTGCAATATCACATAAGGTTTTAAAATCACATACTTTGGGTTTTATAATAAGTTCAACTTTTGACTTTTCAGCTTTCAGGGCGAACTTAGCAACAACATCATAAACAAGCTCTCCTAAATTAAACAATTCATTGTTCACTGAAACTCTACCACTTTCTAAATGCGCTAATTCAAAAATTTGGTCGATTAAGTGCTTTAGCTGTTTGCAATTATTTAAGGTTATCGCTAAATATTCTTGTTGTTGCTCTTCACTTAGATCGGTCTTTTTTAATGTTAAGATCTCTAAGTAACCTTGAAGTGAGGCTAAAGGTGTTCTTAAATCGTGTGATAAATGGGTAAGTAATTCACGCCTTTGATTATCATTTTGCTCTAATAAGTTTATTTGTTGGTGTATCAGTCTAACAATTGTATTTAAACTATCTCCTAGCATGTGAACTTCATTAGATTTGTGTTTAGGCCATTGGCTTAATGCGACTTTTTGCAAATCAAAATTCGCTTCTTGTATGAGCGTTATCTCTTTTGCTAACTGTTTTATGGGTTTAGTAAAGTAACGTAATAATAATAATAAAATGATAAATAAAAAAACTAATGCTGCTAATAACCAGCTTGCAGTTATAAGCAAGGTATCATTAGATTTTATACGTGAAAACACAGTATCGTAAACTTCACCTCCTATGATCACATACAGATAACCCTGTAACTTGCCGTTATCGTTTTGACTGATATTTGTGGGTGCGCTATATACAGGTGCTGCTGAAAATATTTTTAATTTGTCAAAATTTCTTGGATCATCGCCATATATTGGCATGTTCTCAGCATTTTCGATTAATTGTAAAACAGGGCTTAAATTAATGCGTTTACGTTTCACTTTTCCTGGTTTTGCTGAGTAAGTTAAAATCTCACCCGATGGGTCTACAAAATAAAACTCAAAGGCGGGGCCCAATAACATTAAAGTATGAAATAAGTTCTCTAATGCTTTGTAATCATAAACACCTTGTTTTAATAATGGGTTATCACTCACTAAATGCTCAGCCAACTCTAAATGCAGTTTTTGTTCTGCTTGATGTTGAGATACTTGGTCTAGCTGTTGACTCCAAGATAAAACCAAAGTACAAATCAAACTAAATATGATAAAAATAGAAAAAGCCAATTTTTGGTAGAGTGAGATTTTCATAATATGGCCTAATGTTGAATTAAATTACTGGAATTTAGCTTATAGCCGACACCCCAAACTGTTTCAATTATTTGAGTATTGCAAGCTTGTTCTAGCTTTGAGCGTAAGCGGTTTATATGAGAATTAACAGTATGTTCATATCCACTATGCTGATAGCCCCAAACCGAATCTAATAATTGAGTGCGAGAAAATACTTGGTTGGGTTGTTTGGCAAAAAAGTGTAATAAGTCAAATTCGGTAGAGGTTAAATTAATAAGGTCATCTTCAAAAAATACCTGATGACTCTGTAAATTGATTAATAATTTTCCTAAATACACAGATTCAATTTCAACTTTAGGGTTGTGCTTTTCTCTTAATAAATGCACGTGCCGAAGCTGCGCTTTTATGCGTGCTTGTAATTCTCTGGTGCTAAAAGGTTTAGTAATATAGTCATCAGCACCCATTTCTAATCCGATTATTCTATCCATTTCATCGCTTCGTGATGTGAGTATTAATATGCTTTGTTCGGGTGACTTATCTTTTATTTTGCGACACAAAGTGAGACCGTCCATGCCTGGCAACATAATATCTAATAACAAAATAGCGTATTTTTGTTGTTCCATGGCATGTAACGCCGATTCTGCGGAATCTACATGATCTGTATCTAAGGATAATTCTGATAAATGTACTTTTAAAATGCCTGCGATATCATGATCATCTTCTACAATTAAAACTTTGTCTTGCATGTTCACACCCAATAAAAAGGAGTGATGTCTCTTCCCAAGATAAAAAATGTATAGACATCACTCAAAGAATTATTGTATCCGTGTGATAGAAACTCCCATTAAAGGGTTATCAAATTTATGTGCATAATTTAATACTGACTGAGTTAAACCATCGTCGCTACTGACAACACCTGGATGAACAGCTACAAAATCAACATCATCTCTTGCGGCGTTAAATCCTTCTCCCATATCTGCTGGGCCAGGAATCGTGCCGGAAGCTTCGTTATTTGCTTCTGTACCAGAATCATAAGCGCGAGTTTTAAAGTTTAGCTGTGAGCCAACTTCTAACGCGGATACGTCTATAGCATTAAGACCGGAGAATCCATCATTTGTATTCACCATCATAGAAACAAGGCTTAATTTAGCATCCATCATATCTTCAGTGGTAAGCGTTAAAGTGATAGAACTACCAGGCCCTAAAGGCGCTGCATCACTGATCGAGGTATTAACGATACTTAGGCCAAGTAACCCTGAGTTATCGCCGGATTCCGCTAAAGTTTCAAGTTCAACTGAGGCTGTTTGCCCCAGCTGCCAAAAATTACCTTCTTTGTGTAGAGCGATACCTATTGGCGATAATGGTTGTGCATAGGTTAAATTTTTAACTGTGACTTCAAAGCTATACATAGGTGCTGGTGCTGGCGGTGTTATCGGTGCAACAACTTCATTGTTGTTATCATCACCACCACAACCTAGTAAAGTGACGCCAAGCAAAGGTAATAAAAGAGATTTTTTATTAAACATGATACGCCCCTTATTTTACTGTTACGGTTACTTTAGCCACTGGGTTTAACCATCTATGAACTGTATTATTTAAATCACTTTTACCGCCTTCCATATCATCATCCCCTAAATTACCGCGATGAATATGTACCATGGTATTAGTTTCTTCATTCGTAACTGAACTACCAGACATTCCTGCTCCCATACCTGGTGCTGCTGGGATCCCTAACATACCTGGCGCGCCCGAGCCCTCTAAAATCAATTCATTATTAGCTTCGGTACCTGCATCATATGCGTTTAAAAAAATAGTATAAGTACCTGCTTCAGTAGGTATTTTCCAACTATCTAAACCTACAAATCCATCATTTGTAGGAAGCATCATGGCTGTGATAGATAACATGTCATTACCGTCACTAGTTTCAAGCATGGTCATAGTAGATTGTGCTGGTGCAAGTAAGCCCTCAGCCGGATTTTCTACCTTATCAGCTGAATAGCTATCTAACATTGTTGATAGACCTGAAATATTGCCACCTTCTGCCATCATTTGTAGTTCAGTTGATGCTGTCATACCTGATTCAAAAAGGTGGTTTTCACCTGAATGGGCTGCAATCAAAATAGGGGTGTAGTATATGCCTTGGGTTAAATTAGTTATCTTGATATCTAAAGAAGCAGCTTGTGCTGACTGCATACCTAATGTAATTAAACCTAAAGCGGCAATTGCTGAAACCTTCATGTTGTTTTCCTTTTTATGGGCTAATAAAGCTGATAGGAAAAGTATGCAAAATAAATATCAAAGAAGTGTCACTGAGTTATCACGTTTTTATCACAATTAAATAGAAGGTTTATCACAAGATTAATTAAAGAAGGGAAGGTCAATAGAGAGTCAGGGTTTAATAGACTGACTCGTTTAATGAAATACAAAGCTACCAAATAATACGATCTATCGTGCGTTGATCTTCGCCAATTAATGCCTTAACGAGTTTATTATTTTCATCTAATAGTAATAATCGTGGCACACCTGTATTGGCAAACTGCATATAAATGGCTTTATTTGGATCTGATACCAATGGAAAAGAAACTTTATATTCGTTTTTAAATTTTGCTAAAGATTCATTTGTTTCTTCGCGACCTATACCTATGATTTGTAGCTTGTTATCTTTGGCTAAATCAGAGTCTAAAATATCTTTTATAGTACGTTGTGAGTCATGGCACCAAGTGGCAAATAATAACACCAGCTTTTTTTGTTTTGAGTTGTTAAGAGTAATTTCTTTGCCATCGATATCTATTAAATTTTCTATTGGAAAACTTTGACCTGTCGAGATATAGGTTTGATACTTTTCTTTGACCGGTTGATTATTATTTTGTGTGACTGAACAGCCTATTAAAAAGCTGATTAAAGTAAGCGCTAAAACTGTTTTCATTGTTGCTCCGAGTTATTTTTATGTATGATGCTTTTTTACTTAAACCGTAGATTAACAATTCATTTTACAATGGTATATATTTCCTTATTTATAACTTCATTTATTGCAGCTACGCTACTACCTGCAGCATCAGAGGCCTTACTTGGCACTTTAGTGACAAAAGGGTATGCATTATCGCTGCTTTGGTTTTGTGCAACCTTAGGAAACACTTTAGGTAGTTGTGTTAATTGGTGGTTAGGTAAAGAAAGTCTGAGATTTAAAGATAAAAAATGGTTCCCCGTTTCAGAGAATAAGCTCAATAAAGCACAAGCACAGTTTCAAAAATATGGCATAGTGACATTATTGTTTGCTTGGTTACCCATTGTAGGCGACCCACTGACTTTAATGGCTGGTGTAATGCGAATTCGGTTTGATTTGTTCGTATTGTTAGTTGTTTTAGGTAAAGGTGTAAGATATGCCTTGGTTATTTTGCTTGCTACATCGATAGTTTAAATTCGTCTTTTTGCGGGAATAAATTATCACCTACATACTTTAGCTTAGCTATAGGGGCTTATTTAGTCTTTTTGCCAACCTAATGTGAGAGAAACTGAATCTGCAAACCGGAGTGCGTGGGGCTTATCAACTCGGACTTTAGCAAATGTAACGGACTCATGCTGGTGAGTAACTTCTAAAATATCAGCGACTAATTTTTCAAGTAAAAGAAAGTGGCCGGTTTCTACTAATTCAATAATCGCTTTAGTAATTACTTTATAGTTAAGTGCTTTATCAACTTGATCATACTGGCAGGCAAGCTCTGCGGGATAATGTACTTCTACATTTATCACGACATCTTGTTTTTTGCTTTTTTCATCAGGGTTAAAGCCGATGTAAGTTCTTAATCTGAGATTAGTGACATTAATAATTGCAGCTTGCATTTCTTTCCTTGTGAAAGCTTATTGACCTGATTTTAGGAATGGAGAATTTGTCTTTAACATCAATTCAAATATCAGGTTAATAAAGGTGATATAACAAATAGATACCACCTTAAATTAAACAATAATTAGCTTTTTAGCAACTGTAAAAACTCATTACGTGTTTTAGCATCTTCTCTAAAGTTACCTAACATCACTGATGTACGCATTTTTGAGTTCTGCTTTTCAACACCGCGCATCATCATACACATATGTTTAGCTTCAACAATTACGCCAACACCTTTAGCGCCAGTTACTTCTTCAACTGCTTTTGCAATTTGATGTGTCATTTGTTCTTGGATTTGAAAACGACGTGCATACATATCAACAATACGTGCAAATTTCGATAAACCTAATACTTTACCGTTTGGGATATAAGCAATATGACAGCGGCCAACAAAAGGTAATAAATGATGTTCACACATAGAGTACAGCTCAATGTCTTGGATCATCACCATATCATCAGCATCTGAAGTAAACACAGCATTATTAGTAATGCCCTCTAAGGTTTGTGTATAACCTTGAGTTAAATAAGACATTGCTTTTGCTGCACGTTTAGGCGTATCTAATAGGCCTTCACGATCTGGATCTTCACCAACACTTTTAATTATTTGTTGATAACTGTTTTTTAATTCTTCATGCATAATAAGCTCGACTTTTTTACTTCAGATGGCGTCCGCCATCCACTTGAATTGTGCGACCAGTAATATAACTGCTAGTTAGCAGCATATCTAGACAATTGAGTATTTCTTTACTGCCAGGCTCTATTTCCATTAAGGATTTTTTAAGCGTTTTGGCTTTGTATTCGTCACTATCATTTTGATTAAAAATAATAAGCGATGGTGCAATTGCATTCACTTTTATTTTAGGTGCTAATTGGCTAGCAAATGATTTAGTCATATTATCCAATGCAGCTTTGCTGGCTGCATAGGCTATATGTTTAGGGCTACCTTTTTCAACGACATAATCTGTTAAATGGATGACATCTGTGGTGTCGTTATTCGCTTTTAATAAATCAGTACAAGTTAAATTAATGAGATAAGGTACTTTGGCATGTATCCTCATCATATCATCAAATAAAGTAGCAAAATTATTTGTATTTTTTTCACAATCCCAGCTAGAGGCGTTGTGAATTATGCCTCGAAGACTGCTTGTATTTTGTTTCACTTGCTCTATAAAAGCATGAATACTGTTATCATCAATAAAATCGGCTTGGATACACGTTGCACCTAACTGCTCTAATTGAGTTATTTCAGCGTGACGTGTACGGTAACTTAAAATAAGTTTATAACCTTGCAGCAGTAAATGATGGGCAATTGCCAGCCCAATTCTTTGTCCTGCGCCTGTAATCAAGATAGGTGATGTCATTATTTTATGTTTGTGATCATTTTACTGAAATTTAGTGCCGTAATTATAAACTAAGATCAGTAAATTAATAAACACTTCGGACAATAAGTCATAAGTTATCGCAATAAAGCGTTGTTAATTTGTTTGTTCATTAAGCATAATGACAACGTTGTCCCATTATTTTAATGATTATGTCGCTAAAAAATACGCAAAACTTATCTCAATCCAAATACATTCCAATTTGCTTTTCTATCTTTGTATACGGCTTTTGGTTTTATGGCCAAGGCTTAAATGAAGCATTGATCAACCTCTCAGAGCAATTTCATATCGCACTTACTATGGTTTTTGGGTCATTTGTTGCTGGTGGGACGGCTTTAGGAGGCGGGGCCATTGCTTTTCCTGTGTTGACCAAGGTTTTATTGATAGAGCCGGCAACAGCAAAAGTATTCTCATTAGCAATTCAAAGCTTTGGTATGACAGCCGCGGCACTTACCATTATATATGGTGGCATACGATATTATAAAAATGTGGTTTTATTAGCTTTGTTAGGGGCAATTCCGGGTATCATAATTAGCTTAACTTGGATTGTTGATTTGCTGCCTCGATTGGCGGTGAAATCGTTATTTAGCTTATTAATATTTTGTTTTGCAATTACTTTGCTAAGACTTCATTGGTCAAACAAAAGCACTATTGATACAAGTTATTGGCCCAAAACCTATTTACTGCCTTTAGTGGGTTTTATAGGCGGCATTACTAGTGGGTTGATTGGCTCTGGTGCTGATATTGCTATATTTGCTTTGTTAGTTCTGTTTTATAAAAAAGATTTGAAAGCATCAACAGCAACCTCTGTGGTTATCATGGCTGTTACATCAGTAATCGCATCATTTTATAATTTGTATTATTTAGAAGTATTTACGCCCCAAATTAATCAATATGTATTGGCTGCTATACCAGTTGTAGTGATCGGAGCGCCGCTTGGTGCGTACTTTTGCGCAAAAGTGAAACCAGGTGTATTGATGGCCTTTTTATTAATGCTAATCGCTTTAGAGGTAAGTTTTACTTTGTATGAAGTTTTAAATTAAGGCTTAATGAATTTCCACTCTATTTCTGCCGTTTTCTTTGGCTTTATAAAGTGCTGCATCTGCTTTTTCTACAAAGGTGTCTGGGGTTTCTTTGAAGTATTCGGCAACACCAAAAGATGCAGTGATATTATGTAAATTTTTACCTGATTTACTATCTTTTACGATAATTTTCTCAATGTCGTGTCTAATTTTTTCTGCATATTTAGAGGCTACATCCATATTTTCGGCCTGAGATAAAATGCAAAACTCTTCTCCACCAAAGCGATAGGGCGTATTAAGCTGATTAGCATTTTTGAGTAATCGATCTGCAACAGCCGCGAGCACTTTATCTCCTTTTTTATGGCCAAAGTTATCATTGAAAAGTTTAAAGTGGTCAATATCAACAAAGGTTAAAAATAGTCTTAATTTGCTATGATTACTTTCGCATAGGAGTTGTATATCCGTATCAAAAGAACCTCTGTTAAGCAGACCTGTTAAAGCATCTGTGGTTGCAGCTTGTTGTGAATGTGCTAGTTCATCCTGAAGCCTTGATATCTCTTGATATGCTGTACTGAGTTTATCTTGAAACTTTTCAGCACTATTTTGCATGGCTTTAGATTCTTCCGATAATTTAGTCACTAAACCCAAAATATCAGAGCTCGTTGCGCCGCTTTGCTGCATTTTATCTAAATCCTGATTACACTCATTTAATATAGCTGAAAAATCTTTGGTCTCATCTAAAGTTAAATCAACATCGTGTCGAAAATGTGACACTAGCTCTGAAATAGTTGAGGTGATTTCATCATATAACTCTAAATCTTTATCCGATAAAAACTCTTCAAATAATTCTCTAGAAAGTGCTGGTGGGCAAGTGCCAAATTCTTTTAAGGCCGCGTTTAGCTTTTCATTTAATTTAAGGTGATTACCTGAAACATAGGTATACCAAAGCGCATAATTTGAGGGGGTGACTGCAATATTATATTTTACCATTAAAGGTACTGCTTTGCGTAAACACTCAGCTGAATGGGTCATAGTATTGTTATTCACATTTAAACTCACAATCACTTGTTATTTGGATTAATAATCACAGAGGGCATGAAGTATTAAAGACTTAACTATTATGTTTTGTTGTGTATTGTTCAGTGTAGTAAAGGATGTATGACTTGGGTATGAAGTTTTTAAATTTTTTATTTGGGTAGACACTAACTACTTAAAGTGAGTTAAGTAGTTAGTGTATATTAATCAATTTAATCGTAAATCGTAGGAATTGGTTGACGCTTATGTTGCGTTCTTTGATAGATCGCAGTGAGCTTTTGTTCGATTTCTTTATCTACAGGTTTACCTTCTAAAAAGTCATCTATTTGATCATAACTCATGCCTAAAGCATCTTCATCAGCAAGGCCTGGTTTATCACATTCAAGATCGGCGGTTGGTACTTTATTAACAAGTAAATCTGGAGCGCCTAAGGTTAAAGCTAATAATCGTACTTGGCGTTTTGATAAGCCAAATAAAGGGGCCAAGTCACAGGCGCCATCACCAAATTTAGTATAAAAACCAGTGATGTTCTCTGCGCTATGATCGGTACCTACAACTAAACCACCCGTTAAACCTGCAATTTCATATTGGGCAGCCATTCTCTGACGCGCTTTTACATTACCTTTAACAAAATCTACAGCTGTTTCATTTGGTTGTGTTAAGCCTGCTTTTGTTAGTGCTTCAAGTGCTTCATTATGAATGCCATCAGCTCCATCTTTTATATTTACCGTTACACGTTTTGATGGTTTGATAAAGTCTACAGCTAATTGTGCTTCGTCTTCATCAGCTTGAATACCATAAGGTAAACGCATTGCAATAAATTGATATTGATCTGTGAATTTCTCAGCATTAAGTTCATCAATGGCTACTTGGCATAAGCGACCACAGGTTGAAGAGTCGACACCACCGCTGATCCCTAATACTAAAGATTTCGTATTCGATTGCAGCAATTTAGCTTTTATAAAATCTACACGGCGTTTAATTTCAAAGTCGGCATCAATACTTGGCTGAACACGCATTTCTGTAATGATAGCTTGTGAAAGTGATAAAACTGTATTTTCAGCTACATCAGCTACTGGGGCATCGGTTAATAAATTAGCAAACCTATGATCGCGTTTACCCGCTTCTTTAGCAAGTTTAACCACATGACCTTTTTCTTGTAATTTATCTAAACTTTGTTCAATTTGCTGTATATCATTGAATGTTGCTAGGCGATTTGTTCTTGTTTTTAGTTCACCAATACTTTGTGGGCCGCGCAATAAGGTGACACATACAATGGCTTTTTCTTGTTCGCTAAATTGTAAATTGCCAAAAGCTGTATTACAAAAACGGTGACGATATTTACTGACGCGCCCAGATACACCTTCGTCTATCATGACTAATCGTTGCTCTGTTAATTCATTTAAAGTGTGTTGTACTTCACCTTCAGATAAAGACATCACAGGTTCGCGACTAGACTTTTGATTACAAGCATTGGTAAGAGAATTTAAAGAAAGTGGATACTGTTCCGGGGTAGTGACTTCTTTTTCTAGCATACAGCCGATCACTCTGGCTTGAATGGCTGAGAGTTTTATTTCCATTGTTAAATTCTCTATTTTATTTAGGCTGAACTGAGTTTAACCCAATATATGAGGTGGGAAAAGATAGAAGTGAGCTAGGTTTAATAAATAAAGAGGGTTAATAATGATTTTTACAAAACATCGCGTAAAATCAAATTAATAATAATAAAAAGGTCATTTTAAAATGCTTAAAAGATTAAAAATATCGGTTGTAGGGTTAGCTATTTTAGCTCTATTTCTGACAGCAATTGTATATGGGTTATTAAGTTTAAGCTTGCCAGCGCTTTCGGGAAATACTAGCAGTAAAGGCGTGAGCGAAAAAGTAACAATAGAAAGGGATAAGCTTGGAATTGCGGTAGTCCACGCGAAAAGTCGTCAAGATGCAGCTTATGGTTTAGGTTATGCTCATGGACAAGATAGATTTTTTCAAATGGATTTATTACGTCGTAATGCGGCGGGTGAGTTATCTCAATTATTTGGTAAAGCTGCGATTCCTGTTGATAAAAAACATAGATTTCATCAATTTAGAACGCGTGCTGAAAAAGCGTATGCAAAACTGCCACAAGCGAATAAGTCACAGTTAGAAGCGTATGCGTTAGGTGTTAATGAGGCTGTAGCTCAAATTGAATATCCTAGCTTTGAATATATGGTATCAGGTGCGACTATTAAACCTTGGTTACCAGTTGATAGCCTATTAGTTATTTATACTATGTATTTAGATTTACAAACCAATACTTTTAAAAGAGATTTGGCATTAACTCAAATTGAGAAAGAATTTGGTCCTCAAATGCTAGATTTTATTACTCAACCTAGTCCATATCAAGCGGCACTGGATGGTAGTAAATTACCTGAGAAAATAGCGATTGTGCCAGAACTCACAAATGAAAAAACGACAAAAATCAGTTATCAAAAAATTGAAGAACCTTTAGACAAAGGCAGTAATAATTGGGCTGTCACTGGTAAGTTGACCCAAAGTGGTCATGGTATGTTATCTGATGATATGCATTTATCATTAAGAGTGCCCGTTATTTGGTATCGAGCGCAACTTAATTACACTGATAATGGCGAAAGCCATCAAGTTAATGGCGTGACTTTACCGGGCGCTCCCGCTGTTGTTGTAGGTTCAAATGGTCATATTGCCTGGGGTTTTACCAATGGTTATTTAGATACCGCAGATTGGTATAAATTAACTGATAAAGATGAAACATATTTTGTAGATGAAACAATTGAATTACCTGAGGGTAGTGAAAATTATGAATTGGAAATGAGCGATTTTGGTCCGGTTAAAACACTTGATGGCGAAAAATACGCACTCGCTTGGGTGGCCCATCAAGAATACGCTGTTGATATGGAGTTAATTAATTTAGAAGCCGCTAAAACAGTTGAGCAAGCTTTGGAACTTGCAACAACTATCGGTATACCTGTGCAGAATATGATAGTGGTTGGCAGTAATGGTGATGCCGCTTGGAAACCTGCGGGGGCGATACCAGCAAGAGTACAACCAATGCAAACTGCTGCTAATTCAGATCAATACTCATCAATGTGGTCAACAGATGAGGCGAAATTACCACACGTGCTTAACCCTGAAATAAACAGGCTTTGGACTGCTAATTCGCGTGTAATTTCAACTGAGCAACTAAAGCGTTTTGGTAATGGCGCCTATGCTATGGGCGCAAGAGCGCAGCAAATTAAAGATAGATTATTTGAAAAAGAACAATTTACTGAATCTGATTTTTATAAAATTCAATTAGATAACCAAGCCTTATTTTTAAAGCCTTGGCATCAGTTATTAACACAAGTTTTAAGCGCACAACCAGTAAAGTATCAAGAAGACCTTAAATTATTAAGCCTGTGGGGAGAATGTGCCTGTGCAGACTCTGTTGGTTATACATTAGTGCGTAATTATAGAGCCGAATTAATAGATGAAATATTTGCGCCAGTTGAATCTGCTTTGGTAAAACATGATTTAAGTTTATCTCCTATTAAAAGAGATTTAGAAGCTGGCGTATGGCAATTAATAAAAGGTTTTCCTGACTCGTGGTTAAGTGATAAACATGCTTCATGGCCACAGTTAATGACTCAAGTATATGTCGATATGCGAAAAGGCCTATTAGAGAAGCATGGTGTTAATGAGCAAGACTCTTTGCATGTATTAGCTTGGGGTGAGGTTAACGCATTAAAATTACAACACCCTTTTAGCAAGCAAATGCCATTTTTATCTTCGCTGTTAGATATGCCAACGGTACCAGGTTTTGGTGATAGTTTTATGCCTGCAGTTCAAAAGAATGGTTTTGGTGCGTCACAACGATTTTTTGTGCAACCAGGTCTAGAAAAAAATGCCATATTAACCATTCCTGGAGGGCAATCTGGTCATCCTCTTTCTCCTTTTTATCGTTCAGGATTTGATGATTATGCTAAAGAGAAAAATACCCCTTTACTTCCATCAGCTTCAATCCATCGAATAGAAATAAATCCAATTTAAAAATAAGGCGCTTTGAACAATAGCAAAGCGCTACTTTTAATTGTCATTGGGTATAACCTTATAAAGCTGTATATAGTTCCGTTTTAACTTGATGGCGTTGTATTTTTGCGAGTGTTTTAACTGCGTGATGTTTTTCGCCAAATTCAGCTAAAGTCATGCCATTACAGCGAATACCTCTATTTGCATTAGTGATATTTAAGCGGTTATTGCGTAGTGCTTTAACGAGCTTAATTGGTTTGTTACTTGCAACTGCCATACAAACTTCAGTGGTTACATTGCCATCAGCTGCAACCAACTTTTGCGTTTGATGTGCACTTGCACTTGCTGATAATGTAATAATACTTGCTGCGATAACTGTCGTTAATAAGTTCATAATAAATCCCTCTATGCTTCATTTAAGTAATGTTGTTTTGCCGTTGAATGAATAGTAGATCCGAATTTAAAAAAGTGTGTATCAAAACAATGTGATGGCGTAACAAGGTGTGTTTTCATCAAAGCAAGCTTGTAAATCGAATGATAATTGAACAGTTAAAAATATGTCTAAATGTATCTGAGGATACTTTTAGTTTCATATTTAAAGGCAAGTTTAGCCGTTTAACCTTCGATTTAGTCCATTGAACTAAAAAGTGATTATTTGGCATTTTTGATGTTAAAAAGTTGTATACATTTTTAACCTGTAGCGGATGAAAAACCTTGTTACATTCGAGTTAAAAATAACCTCAAAAAACCACAAAATTTATCTAGAAATAAACTTGATTGTTTAATTTATATTTTAATTACCAGCATTGTGACCAAGCTAAAGACCAGTTTTTACCTATTCCAGGTTCGTACTGTTCATTCATATGTGTGCCTAGACGACAAAACTCCGTATAGGGCCAAGGTTTACATTGATATATTTTATTGGTTTTAGGGTTTAGGACTTTATCTCCAGCGCGATAGTCATTGCGGTGTTTTGGGAATACATAATCATAAGATGGAGTAATTGCCACTGAAGAGTCTTCATCTTTAATACGTTTGACCGCAAACTTTATGAGCACTCTGGTTTGAGTGATATTGCTTGAGCTTAATGCGTAGATATTATTTTTACTAACGCAAGGTTGAATGTTATCAGAATGAATATAACGACCCGCTTGTAATAAGGTGAAATGCTTATTGATATATTTAGCGATTTGTTTAGGCCATACGCTAGGCGCACCATTTTCAGTACTATTTATTAGGTGGTTAAATGACAACTCAGGCAAATACCCTTTGCCATCAAAAATTTGAATAAGCACTTCATCATTTTTATTTAAATGATGGTGAGTGGGAATTTGACCTATGTTTACCCAATTTCCAGGGGATAAACCCGCAATCAAAGTGGGGTACTCAAAAATATAAATTGATACTTTAGTAAAGGTGCCATGTTAAATCTGCCATATTAATATAATAAGTTAACAGTATTTGGCATGAAAATGTGCAGGCACAGTAGTTTTTAGCGTGTACTCTGGTTGAGTAATTTACTACTGAGGCAACTCCGCTATCATAGTTTAAAAAACCTTAGACCGGTGGTTTTGCGTCCTAACCTTTGGGTTAGTTTGCCAAATTGTGATTTGAGGTAGATATTAATGCTTTTTAATTGGAAAAGGCAATTTAAATTTAATATCTACCATGTATTTTGATAGTAATTAATGCTTTATTGTTAATCGTAAAGGTTATTTAGCTTTCCCATTTTATGATGGTTGTCAGTGTATGACTTTCGCCCGGCGCAAGCTTTACAGTATCTTGTTTTACGTTGGCAGCTTCTAAACATAACATCTTGTTGTATTCATCATCTTGGAAGTTACTTAAACGTTGTGCTTTATCTATCCAGGGATTCCACAATACACATGATGTTGAGTTTTCTCTTGCCACACTAATAGTGCCATCTTGCGTTTTAATTTTTTGAACTAGAGGCGCGTTGTTATAAACCATATCTGTTTCACGAGCAAAATTGACGATATCATTTTGATCAAATGGACCCTCACCAAATTCAATGTATTGTGAACCTTGTAAGCCATCAACTTGAGTTGTTTTAATATCAGGCGTTGGGAAATAGGTGTGTAATGCTTGGGTAAATGAAATCTCTTCTTTATCTAGGTTAGTATTTTTGAGACTGACACTTAAAGCTTTTGATAATTTAAAGATAACTTGTAATCCAGTTTCATGTGGCCAGTACGCTTTATTAACTTGTAACATAGGCAATGAAAGGCTGACTTCTATGTAATCATCTTTTTCATTTACTTCTTCAGCGCGCCATACTTGAGTGCGTGCTACACCATGAATAGGCCAATCTTGATTTTCACTTACACCAAACCAAGGCCAGCATATAGGAATGCCGCCTCTTACACTTTTGCCTGCTATATAGTCTTCATCTTCTGAAACCCAAATTAAAGGCTTTTGTTCTTTAGGGGTAAACTGAGTTAATTGAGCGCCTTGTAAAAATATTTTGGCATCACATAAAGGAGAGTCGACTTCGATATATTCTAGACCAGTTTGTGTTTGTTTAATGCTAACAGAGGGAGAAAGTTTCATAAGGCACCTTAAAGACGGTTATTAATAAATGCAGTGTAACCATACCTAAATAAGAGAGTAAGTAAATTTATTTATTTTCAAGTACAATCAATGTTTAACTATAAATATCGTCACTTAGTGACCCCTGTAGAATAGTAAGGCATTCTATGAAGGATAATAAATGTTAGATCTAAATACTTTATTTTATACCAGTATTAGCGTCACTGTTCTTATGAGTTTGCTTAATTTTGTCACTTGGAGAGCCAATAAAGTAGTTCCGGGTACTTTATTATATGTGTTTTATCCTGTGGTAATTTTAACGTCTTTATTATGTTTTACAGGACTCAATTCATTGCCTATCGGTCTTAATTTCAATCTAGGGCTAGGCAATACTTTATTACTTTTAGCTTCAATAATTCAAGCTTATGCATTATGTAAGTTTTTTGAATTTAAACATCCTTCCCTTAATGTATTTATAGCGGCAACTATTTGGTTAATCATTGCGTTTTGGTGGTTTTTGTATGGTGACTTAGATCGTCATAGTCGCATTTTAATAGTCGACATTCACCGTATTATAGAAGCGGTCTTTTTAAGCTATTTATTTTTTAATATTGGCTTAAAAAAATATCCAAATGGCAGCTATATTTATTTGTTTAATTTTAGCTTACTGTTAATTGTTTTTTCATTACGTGCTGTTTTATTACAAGACGTGAATAATGAAGACATAACGCAAAGTTTATATTTTAGCTTACCTATTTTTATGGCGGGTATTTTGTCTCCAATGTTAATTACCACAGGTATCGCTGTTTTGTGTAATGAAAGGCGGGCATTACATTTAAAAAAACTGACTGAAAAAGCACAAAAAGATGCCGAACTTCGAGGTTTATTTTTATCCACTATGAGCCATGAAATCAGAACACCATTAAATGGTATTTTGGGTAGCGCTCAGTTAGTAATGAATCAGTCTAATGACCCGAGAGATAAACCTTATTGTGAAGCGATTATTAACTCTGCAGAATCTTTAAACTTATTAATCGATAAAGTATTAGATTATGCCAGTTTAGATCAGAGTACTGGTGCGCTTTATGAAGAAGATATAGAACTCAAACCATGGCTTGAAAACTTATGTTTATTATTAAGCCCATTAGCAGGTCAAAAAAACCTTAACTTTGAATTACGTTTTAACTTACCTGAGCAGGCGTGTTATTACTGCGATCAGCAAAAGATTAGACAAGTATTAATTAATTTAGTTGGGAACGCGATAAAGTTTACTGATAATGGCAGCATAAAAATACAAGTTGATTTAATACACTCAACTGTTTTAGAACATAATTTGCGATTTGCAGTTGAAGATACAGGACCGGGTATTGAGAGTGATGAAATTGAATACTTAACAGAGCCTTATGTACAAAGTACTGCCGGTAAAGTTAAAGGAGGTACGGGTTTAGGTTTAGCGATTAGTAGCCGTATTTTATCTAAATTAAAAAGTAGGTTAGATATTAGTAGTGAGTTAGGTAAAGGCAGTATTTTTAGCTTTGATATTACTTTAGGTTTAGGCGAATTAAGCTTAGTAGAGCAGCGCCATCAGTCATCAGAATATCTAACTGGATTAGATATTCTATTGGTAGAAGATTTACCTCTTAACCAAAAAATAGCCTTGGAGTTTATGGCTATGGATGAGCATAGGGTGAAATTAGCAGACGATGGTGCTTCGGCGATAGCTATGATGCAAAAGTATCGGTTTGATCTGGTTTTACTTGATATGAATCTTCCCGACTTTAATGGTCCTGAAGTGCTTAAAAAGCTAAAACATTTAGACCATAAAAATCAACGCACCCCTATTTTAGCTTTTACTGCAAGTTTAAGCCCTGATGAAATTAAAGAGTATTTAGCATTAGGCATAAAAGATATTGTTGGCAAACCCATTAAGTTAGAGAAGTTAAGGCAAGCTTTACTTAACTCTCAAAGCACTCAGGCTCCTTCATTGGTAACAGAGTTAAAACCTGTTTTATATGATGATACAGCAACTAAAACCCTTGAAAGCTCTTTTACAGAAGACGAACTATCTTCTGTTTATAATGAGTTTGTATTGTCAGCGAGAGGCAAGTTTAATCATCTACAAGAGCTATTAAGTAGTGATACTGAACAGTGCATTAAGATATTACACCGACAAGCAAGCACTGCATTGCAGTTAGGTTTTAATTTATATGGTATGGAATTAAAGAAATTAGAAAGAAAGTTACTTGATAAAAAGCCAATTGAAGCTGATATTGAAAACGTTACGGACTTATGGCAAAAAAGTTTGGCGGCTTATTTAGAAGATGTAAAACGTAAGCTTTAACTGTATCTTAGCTAATATTACTATTTTTGAAATACGCATTATTTAAAAGGAAATTAACAATGAAAAAACTCTTAGTTGCAGTGGCTGTATTGGCCGCGGTTGGTACCGTTTATTTGTATGATAAGCAAACTAATTCATCAGATAAATCGACTGAACAAGCATTAAAATTATCTGAACTTGCGTATATACCAGCAGATACTTTGATGTTTGCTGGCCAGTTAAAGCCTTTTCCAGTAAAAGACTATATTAAGCTATTATCACAAAACCAAGCTTCTTATGAGCAGTTTGGTTTTATGGCTGATGAATTGTCAAAGGGTGAGCATATTGGGCAGAAATTCTTTGCAAGTTTATTAAAAACATATAATCAAACGCTGATGTCTCCTGATTTGTTAATGCAGAACTATGGCGTAAACGATAGCTTTAAAAGCCTCTTTTATACTGTGGGGTTGCTACCTGTAATGCGTTATGAAATTGCTCAACCTGAAGCCTTATGGAATATGCTTGCTAAAGCTGAAAGAGAGTCAGGTATAGCGGCCCAAACTCAAACAATTTCAGGAGTTGAATATAAAAGTTATACTTTTTATGAAGAAGATGGTCAAGTATTTGAGTTGATTGCATCTGTTAAAAACGGTTGGGCTACGCTTACTTTTAATACGCCTGTTAATGATCAAAGCGAGTTATCACTGGCGCTTACTATTAACAAGCCTGAAAAGTCACTTGTCAGCGAAGACACCTTAAAAAATATGATGGTTAGACATGGTTTTGATGCAACTTATGTGGGCTTTTTTAATCATGTCGCCCTCGTTAATGGTTTAACAAATAAAGATAATAATTACTTTAATAAAATGCTTAATAAAACTTTAGCTTTATCTGATACTGATTTGAAAGAAAAAGAGCTAACCGTTTTTCGAGAAAAAGCATGTCAGGATGATTTAGCACAATTGGTGAGTAACTGGCCTAGAACAGCCTTTGGCACCCAACACCTTGAAATCACAGAGTCTTCGGTCAATATGAAAGCCTCTATGGTGATAGAAGGTAATACAGATATGATGCGTGTTTTATCTGGATTAAGGGGCTTTATTCCTGAGCATTTACATTCTGCCGATAACAAAATAATGAGCTTAGGTTTGGGGTTAGATATTGGTAAAGTGACACCTGTGCTAACCACATTATGGAATAACTTTACGCAAACAAAATATCAATGTGCGCCATTAGTTGAAATGCAAGCTGAGGTTGCAAAAAACAGCCCTATGATGACAGCTATGTTTACCGGTATGGCATCTGACGTAAAAGGTTTTAGTGCAGCTTTATTCGATTTTGAGTTAAGTAACGAAAACGATCAACCGGCATTAAAAAAATTAGATAGCTTAGTGACTTTATCGGTCAATAAGCCAATTTCATTTTTTAATAGCGTAAAAGCATTTTATCCGCCGTTAGCTGATTTAAAATTACCAGAAGATGGCTCGCCTGTAAAATTAAATGAATTTGTGCCCATGTTAGATGTTTTTGGTGCTCAAGTTGATGTCGCTGTTAAGGGTCACAATATCGCTTTATATAGCGGTACTATGGCGTCACAAACGGCTGATAGCTTATCTAAACAAGCATTGGTAAGTAATGGTGTTAATAGCTTTAGTTTAGATTATAAAAAGTTTTTCACGCCTTTATTTGATGTTGCGGCTATGGCAAATCAAGAATTGCCAGAAGAACTAAATAGCCTTAAAGATACCGATATGCGTCTTCATTTTTTAATGGATTATACTGACAATGGTATTGAGTTTGTTAGTACCGTAGATAGTAAAGTTAATTAACGCATAGCAAGAACTGATATATAAAAGCCGGAACTAAAAGTTTCGGTTTTTTGTTTTTAAATGGGTGCGTTTATTGCATTGAATAAGCTATCTCACTTTTATGTCAAAATTTTATCATGTTAATAAACCCAACTAACAGCTACAACCAAACAAATGATATTGCCAATAATCAAGTTAAAGACCAGAGCGCCGTTCTGTCACCAAAAACAGCGGTTAATAAAACAGATAAAGAAGCTGCAACAGCCAATAGTTCTGCTGATGTGGCATTATCATCAAGATCACAAAAATTAGCAGCTATTACAAGTGAGTTTTTTTCTGGCAAAGATTTAACCCAGTTAGATATTGGTCAATTGTCTCAAAGATTAGGTGAATACGGTTTAATCTCGCCAGAGCAACATGCAAAACTTAATGGTAATTTGAAAGGCAATAATGAAAATGCGCATCAACCGAGTCAAAAGCTGTCTTCATTTTTAAATAATTTCTCAAATTCTGCTCAAGGTAAAGGTTTAAGTGAAAACTTAAATGCTAGTTTAGATAATGCTGAACATATATTAGGTAATGTAAATAAAGCAAAAGAGGACGAGGGTTTTAGTCGCATTTTAGATCAAACAATTTCAGAGTTTGATAAATATTTGTCTTCAGAAGAGTTTAAAGAATTAACACCTGCAGATCAGCAAAGCTTTAAAACAGTAACGAGTGCGTTAAATATCGTAGATCAAATTACGCCTAAAAATTTAGATAATAAACAATTAAATAGTTATTTATCGATAGCAAAAATGTAATTTTATGTGTAAATATTCACTAAATTTTGGTCTATATTACCAGTTATAAAATTATTGAAATTAAAAGTTCAATAATTACAACAAGATGTGATTTGGCTTGATGTTTGCAATAATTACTTGAAAATATAACTTATATAACAATTAAACTATCAAGGAATTTAGATGCTTAAATTACTCACTCCAATATGTGCTGCTTTATGGTTATCAGGTTGTGTTATTCATATATCTCCAGACTCAGCAAATATTCAAGAACACAAAGCGCTAGTAATGAGTACGCAGGGTGTAAGCAAGTTTGTATCCGAAACATCTTCAGGTAATGTAAAAGTTATTGGTGTGGAAGGCTTAAAAGAGATCACAGTGAAAGCTGATATTAGAACTTATAATCATGATAAACCTTATACCCTAACCTTAGAAAAAAAAGGTGTTCATGCAAAGCTCATTGCCAAGCATAATGCAAAAATGGGTTTTTATTCTGGTAATTCTCCACGCATAAATTTAACCATTCAAGTACCGGCTAATTTAGCCCTCGATTTAGAGGATGGTTCAGGTGATATTGAAATAAAAGGGAGTAAAGCTGATATTAAAGTGGATGATAATTCTGGCAACATCATTATTACTGGTGGTAATAATCTAGTGATAGATGATGGCTCTGGTAATATTGAAATAACACAAGTCACGGGTGATATGGTGATTGAAGATGATTCTGGTAATCTTTCAATTGATGGTGGAAATAAGCTTGTTGTAGAAGATGGTTCTGGAAATTTAAGCATCGCTAATTTATCAGGGTCTCTAAAAGTGAAAGATGCTTCCGGAAACTTAGATATTACAGAAATTAAAGGTCATGTTGATGTTGAAGATGGGTCTGGCAATTTAACAATCACTAACTTATCTAGCTCGCTCGAAGTAAAAGATGATTCGGGTAATTTAACGATTCAATCTATTAAGGGTGATGTAACAGTTGATGATGGCTCTGGAGATTTAAACATTTCTCATTTAGCGCGTTCTTTGATTGTCACAGATGACTCTGGTGAATTATCAGTTAAAGATATTCAAGGTGATGTAAACATTAATGATGGTTCAGGTAATTTAAGCGTAACTCAAGTTGTTGGTGTGGTAACGATTGAAGATGCTTCAGGAAATATAGATGTGAATAATACTGGTGGTCTTGTGATTTCAGAATCAGGCTCTGGTAGCTTAAAAATGCATGACATTAATGGTAAAGTTGATGTGAAAAATTAACTGAGTGTAGATCAATCAATAGAGTTTATAAGCGCTTAAAAGCGCTTTTTTCTTGCCTGAAAATAATAATTGAATCAAGCCATGACTCAAATCAATAATCACAATATAGAGATGATATAACTTAAGTTTATAAGTTTAGATTAGAGTCGCTTATGAATATAAAAAATAAACATAGATTACTAAAAGTGATAATGTTGATAGGAATTAGCCTAATTTTACTTGGGCATTATTTGATTTCTTATCTTAATTTTGATGAAAGCCATGGTGTGACAGGTATCGTAATCAGTGCAGGCTGTATTGCTTTAGGTTTGATTTTATCTTTACCTACTAAAATTTATTTAACCTTAATATTTATGAAAAATGAAAGCGAAAAAGATAAAACTTAAGTGTTTTACCTTTATCTATTTGAACGGTTTTAATTTTCTTCAGTTTTCATAACCGCTTCTGTTGGTTTTTCAACTGGCTCTTCAACAAGCTTTTCTGGGTGCCAATCATTTATTTTCATTATGGTACAACTGGCATTTTTGTTCATATTATTATCAGTAATAATTTTGTCACCACGAGATAAGCAGCTAGAGTTACCTCTAGAAACAGTGCCTATTCTACTCATCGCCCATTGTGGATCACAAATTCCAGCTAGGCTTAAAATATATTTATCTTTTACATTTTTGTTTAATATAATGGCATTATTTCGTTTATCTACCGTTTCCCAGCCATTAATTGAGCGAGCAAAGCAGATTTGATTCACTTCTTCACCGATTCGAAGGTCTGGTTTAGTCTCTTTTTTCTCAGTATCTGGGCTAGTTTGGCAGCCCATTAATAAAACAGCACTTACTAATGTTACAGATAAAATTGCTTTCATTTTTCGGCCCTAAATAGTTAACGCATTGAATGCAGTGATAGTAATCACTTTAAGCTGAACTTAAACTGAATCTGTATGAATTTTCATCTATAAACTAACATATTTCAAGTACCTAAAGTAGAATTTTTTTTTGTAGGTTATTAATTTAAATGCATAAAATAAAAAAACGCAGCCGAAGCTGCGTTTTAATCATGAAACAATGAATTTTTAAATCTAGATTCCATCACCATCTGTATGAAGACCACATTCACGGTTTAAACCAAAAAACCTTGTCTCTTCTTCAGTCATACCTGGTTCTAGTTTACGTGTTGTATGTACATCGCCCATAGAAACATAACCTTGCTCCCATAAAGGGTGATATGGTAAATCATGTTTAGTTAAATACTGATAAACATCGCGGTTACTCCAATCTATGATTGGGTGAAACTTCACTGTTCCACGGCTGATTTCAACAATATTTTTATTAGCGCGTGTTGAAGATTGATCGCGTCTTAAACCACTAAACCAAGTTCCAGCCTGTAAATCTTGTAAAGCGCGATTCATTGGTTCAACTTTGTTCATATTGTTATATTGTTTAATACCTTCAGCATTTTGCTCCCAAAGCTTGCCATATTTGGCTTCTTGCCATGCAGGGCTATGCTCTGAACGATACACTTTTAAATTTAAGTCTAAGCGTTCAGTTAAGTGATCAATAAACTGATAAGTTTCAGGAAATAAATAACCTGTATCAGTTAAAACCACAGGAATATCTGTTTTATGTGATGTCATTAAGTGCAACATAACAGCCGCTTGAATGCCAAAGCTTGATGACAAAAACTGCGTATTTGGTAAATTTTCAATCGCCCAAGCAACACGCTGCTCGGCAGTTAACTCAGTAAGTTGTTCATTAGCTTGTGCTAATAATTGTACTTGCTGGTTTTTGTCCATCGCTAAAATGTTTTTAAATTCGCTCATAATTCCACCTGATATTTTAAGCTGGCTCACCAGCTTAATATCATTTTTAATCTTGATTTCTAACTGTGAAAGTCTGTTTTACTGACTTTAACTTCTTGCACTATGCCAACGCGGATCACAAAGTCACCAAAACACTCATCTTCATTGCGCTCTGTCGCCCAACGACCAATTAGTTTGTCTAACTCAGGTAAGAAAACATCTTCACTTACATTTTCTTTGTAAAGCTTAGGCACGCGAGTACCAATGCGGTTACCACCTAAGTGCATGTTATATTTACCAGGTCCTTTACCAACTAAACCGACTTCAGCCAACATTGCACGACCACAACCATTTGGACAGCCAATAACACGTAAAATGATGTTGTCATCAGCAATGCCATGCTTAGCAAGTAAACCTTCAACTTTTTCAACTAAGCTAGGTAAGTAACGCTCAGATTCAGCCATCGCTAATGGGCATGTTGGTAGTGCAACACATGCCATTGAGTTTTTCTGCTGATTTGAATGGCTATCGTCAATTAAGCCATGTTCACGTGCTAGCTTTTCAATTGCTTCTTTTTGCTCTGTTGGTACACCAGCAATAATTAAGTTTTGGTTTGCTGTCATGCGGAAATCACCTTGGTGAATTTTCGCAATTTCACGACAACCTGTTTTTAATGTTTTACCTGGGTAATCTAAAATACGACCACTTTGAATAAATAGCGCTAAATGGTGTTTACCATCTATACCTTCAACCCAACCGATGTTGTCACCACGAGATGTAAATTCGTATGGACGGCTTGCTTCAAATTTAACGCCTGCACGTTTTTCAACTTCTTCTCTAAATGCATCTACGCCAACGCGGTCTAAAGTGTATTTAGTTTTTGCATTTTTACGATTTGAGCGGTTACCCCAATCACGTTGAACTGTTACAACATGTTCAGCAATCGCAAGTGTATGTTCTACAGGAATAAAACCAAAGTCGTCTGCTTTACGAGGGTAAGTTGCAGTATCACCATGAGTCATAGCTAAACCACCACCCACTAATACATTAAAACCAACTAATTTACCGTTTTCGCTAATAGCTACAAAGTTTAAATCGTTTGCATGTACATCCACGTCATTATTCGGTGGGATCACAACCGTTGTTTTGAACTTACGAGGTAAATAGTTAGAGCCTAAAATTGGCTCTTCAGTTGTTTCTGACTTTTCACCATCTAACCAGATTTCAGCATAGGCACGAGTGCGTGGTAATAAATGTTCTGAGATTTTTGTTGCCCATTCATAAGCTTCTTGGTGTAACTCTGATTCAACTGGGTTAGTAGTACATAAGACGTTACGGTTAACATCGCCAGCAGTTGCAATAGAGTCAATACCAACACTATCTAACATTTGGTGCATGCCTTTAATGTTTGGCTTTAAAACACCATGAAACTGAAAAGTTTGACGTGTTGTTAAACGAATGCTGCCATAACTTGTTTTATCATCGGCAAATTTATCAATTGCTAACCATTGATCTGGTGTAATGATGCCGCCAGGCATACGAGCACGTAACATAACGTTATGTAGCGGCTCTAGTTTTTGTTTTGCACGTTCACCACGGATATCACGGTCATCTTGCTGATACATGCCATGGAAACGGATTAATTGGAAATTATCAGCTGTAAAGCCACCAGTGATTTCGTCTTGTAAATCAGCTTCTATTGTTCCACGTAAAAAATTACTTTCTCTTTTAAGGCGTTCGTTATCAGAAAGCTTTACGGTTTTATCTTGCTCGCTCATTTTGCTTTTTCCTAAATTCTTTTTAACTTCTTATAAAGTGACGGTTTATAAGCTCACGTGTTGTTAATACTTTCGTATTTAGTACACGTCTTTCTGATATCTATTTTGATTACGTAATTCTTTTAAGTATGCTTGTGCATCTTCTTCAGATTTACCACCAAACTCCTGGACTATGTCTAATAGCGCTTGATGAACATCTTTTGCCATGCGATTAGCATCGCCACATACATAAAAATGTGCGCCTTTTTCTAACCAGGCATAAACTTCTGCGCCACTTTTACGTAGTTTATCTTGTACATATACTTTTTCAGCTTGGTCACGGCTAAAGGCAACGTCTAACTTAGATAACACGCCAGACTTTAAGTAACCTTGAAGCTCTACTTGGTATAAAAAGTCTTGTGTAAAATGCGGATTACCAAAGAATAACCAGTTATCACCTTGTGCTTCGCTTGCTTCACGCTCTTGTAAAAACGCTCTAAAAGGTGCAATACCAGTACCTGGACCTACCATTAATACTGGTGTATTTGTATCAGCAGGTAAGCGGAAGTTATCGTTATGCTCTACAAATACTTTAACTGATGCGCCTTCTTCAGCACGTTTAGCTAAATAACCAGAACAACCACCTAAATGTTCGCTACCAAAAGCTTCAAATTCTACTAAGCCAATTGTTAAATGTACTTCTTCTTCCACTTCAGATTGTGAAGAGGCAATTGAATAAAGGCGCGCTTGTAATTTACGTAAACAATCAACTAATGCTTGTGCATCAAGTTTTGCAGGGTGTTGACGAATAATGTCGAAGATTTGGCGAGGTTCAATAAATTCACGCAAAGTTGCTTTATCTTCTGTAATTTTAGCTAACTCAGCATTATTAGTTGCAGCAGCAAATTTTTCGACAAATGCAGGGTAAGATTGTGTTAATTCAAGGTTTTCGATTAATGCTTGGCGAACACTTATTGTTTTATCGCCTAAAGTAATTTCAGTCGAAGCATCGATAGTTAATAAAGAAAGCGCTTCGTCTACTAAAGCTTCATCATTTAAGAAATAAACACCTAATGAATCACCTGCAGTATAAGTAAGGTCTGAACCTTCTAGCGAAATTTCAATATGGCGTACATCTTTTGTTGAATCACGACCTGTGATTTTTTGCACTACTGATAACTCAGCTGCAAATGGATTTTGCTTGTTATATTGACTTGTTACTGCAGCGGCACCAGGCATAGGAATAACTTGCGCAGAACCAGTTGATTGTGCTTTTAAATCAGGTTCAAAGGCATCTAATGCACCTGTTAACCATGTATTTGCTTCATCTTCGTAATCAACATCTAAATCGGCACGAGCAAAAACAGTCTCAGCGCCTAAATCAGTAAAGCGTTGATCGAAATCTTGCGCTGTCTTACAGAAAAATTCATAGCTAGAGTCACCTAGGCCTAATACTGCAACTTTAACACCCTCTAATTTAGGTGCTTTTTTAGAGTATAAAAACTCATGTAAGTTTTCAGCATCTTCAGGTGGTTCGCCTTCTCCGTATGTTGATACAACAACAGAGATAAACTTTTCTTTTTTCAAGTTGTTAGGTTTATAATCAGCCATATTAACTAACTTAACAGTTAAACCACGAGATTCTGCTTGTGTTTTAAGTTGGCTAGCAACATTTTTCGCGTTACCTGTTTGTGAGCCATATAAAATAGTTAAGCTTGCAGCTTCACCGGCTTGGGCTGCTGGAGCAACACCACCTAAAACGGCTGTATTGGCATTAGCAGCTAAATAACCACTTACCCAAGCTTGTTGAATTGGGTTTAGCTCTGCCACTAGGCCTTGTAATTTTTGCACTTGCTCTGCTGAGAGCGGGCTAGCTGCGCTAGATAATTGACCTAACAACATGAGTATTCCTCAATATTTAAAAAATGCTGTAAAAAGTTGCCATATACTTTTAATTGTATAACTGAGTTGTCAGTTTTCATCAAAGTTATATTTTTTTGCCCCTGTTGATATTTTTTTATCTACAAAGAGGGCTAATCTGAGAGTGAAGCATAACGATCAATCACCAGAACAAAAAAGAATAGAAAATACTTTGTTATTCTTTTTTGGAATTAAAAACGCATTTATTTAGAAAATAGATTGAAAATACCCTCATTATTTTTGATTTTCTAAAACTGCCAAAAATAAGATTTCTTCTATACTTAAATGTACTTTTTTACAAAATTGGCTTTTCGATGAATAAATACATGATGTTAATCATATTTTATTGCCTATTTTTAATGCCTGACTGCATGGCGCAAAATAATCCAATTAATGAAGCTGCAATTGAACGCTGGGCCACATTTTTTAGCCCCTCTGCGATAGATAAAAAGCAGAAAATAAAAGAGTTAAGGTGGTTTGCCGAAACAGCGAAGCAATACCAAGGGTTGCACATTAGGAGTGTAGCCGAAGAGATAAAAACACATCATTGGGAAAATGAGGTATTAAGCCGTGCCTTTGAAGAAATCACCGGTATTAAAGTTGAGCATAAAATTATAGGCGAAGGTCAAATCGTAAGAAAAATGATGGATCAGCTTATGACAGGACGATTGTTATTTGATATCTATGTAAATGATGCGGACTTAATTGGTACACATTTACGCTTAAAAAAAGTAGTTAATCTAACTCAGTATATGAAAAATGATGGAGATAAATATACGAATCCTGATTTAGATTTATCCGATTTTTTAAATTTAGAGTTTGGTCAAGATTATGATGGCAACCAATTACAATTGCCTGATCAACAATTTGCTAATTTATATTGGTTTCGATATGACTGGTTTTCCCGTAAAGACATTAAAGCCAAATTTAAAAAGCAGTTTGGTTATGACTTAGGCGTACCTCTTAATTGGGCTGCTTATGAGGATATCGCTCAGTTTTTTACTGGCATGACAATTGATGGTGTCAAAGTATATGGCCATTTAGATTATGGTAAAAAATCCCCCTCTTTAGGTTGGCGCTTTACCGATGCTTGGCTTTCTATTGCTGGAGTAGGTGATGTCGGTCTACCAAATGGATCTCCTGTGGATGAATGGGGGATCAGAGTTGAAAATCGTATTCCGGTAGGGTCAACGGTTTCTCGAGGTGGCGCATTAAATAGTCCTGCGGCGGTATATGCGCTTACTAAGTATATTGATTGGTTAAAAAAGTACGCACCACCAGAGGCGCTAAATTGGCGCTGGGTTGATGCTGGACCTAAAGCTGCTCAGGGCAATATTGCACAGCGTATTTTTCAATATGTTACTTGGTTATCGGAGGAGGAGTTTTATCGTCCAGGTTCACCATTAACAGATAAACAAGGGAAACCTAAATGGCGAGTTGCGCCGACACCTCATGGTAGGTATTGGCAGGAGGGGATGAAAGTCGGCTATCAAGATGCAGGTAGTTGGACAATACCAAAAAATGTGAAAGGTAAGCGTCGGCATATGGCTTGGTTATGGGCGCAATTTTGTGTATCAAAAACGGTATCGCTTAAAAAGTTCTTAGTAGGTGGTACACCCGTTAGGCAATCTACAATTAACTCAGATCATTTAACAAAGTATAAAGATAAATGGGGTGGTTTAATTGATTTCTATCGCTCAGATGTACGTTCAAGATGGACCGATACTGGCATTAATGTGCCTCATTATCCCGCATTATCAGCTGCTTGGTGGCCTACAATTGCTAAAGCGATTAGCGGTGAGTTAACGCCTAAACAAGCTATGGATTTAATGGCTCATGCGCAAGATGAAATGATGGCCAAAGTAAGGTTAAAAGTGTATTCCCCTAAATTATCCGAGCAAAAAGATGAGTCTTTTTGGTTATCACAGCCTGGCTCTCCTAAGCCTCACAGAGTAAGACCTGAGCCAAAGACGATTGATTATGAAACCTTATTAAAACAATGGCGTAATGAATGATGACTAAGATTAAATTTTTACTCTGTTTATTAATTACATTTATATCAATATCATGTTTTGCAAATAATCGTATTTCAATTTGCATAGATAATCGAGATTGGTATCCATTTTCATACCATGAAAAAGGTCAAGCAAAGGGCATATTTGTAGAGATTACAAAAGCAGCATTAAGGCATAGTAAAATGGAGGCTGATTTTTTAGTGATGCCTATGAAGCGTTGTATCAATGTTTTGGCGCGCCAGAGAAAAATAGATGCGGTGATAGGTTTACCCTTTGATTTAGCGCTTAATGATAAATTACATTACCCTGAAGATGCAATACAGGAAACATCTCGTTGGCGTTTAATGCAGGTTGATTTTAACCTAGTGACACCCAAAAATAGCCTTTATGATTTTTCAGGAAAATTAAACACCATTCCTCAACCTATACGTATTCCTAAAGCATATCTTAATATTATCAAAAAAATTCAAACGGCTAATATTCCGGTAGAAATATCACAACAAGATGAAAGCTCTTTTTATAAATTAATTCGTGATAATACAGGGAGTTTAATTACCTCTTCTATTATGGCTGTACGCCAAGATGAAAATGAAAAGTTCAAAGATAAGTTTATAGTACATCCTCATCCTATTGCGTCACTCTCATTCTTTTTAGCATTTTTTGAAACTCCTGCGACTACTCCTGAACTTCATAAAAAAGTGTGGATGAATGTTGAGTATTTGAGAAACGATTATGTTTTTATGCTGCAATTACTCTCTGAGTATTGATGCATGTCGTTGAAAAAAGTTGGTGTTACCTTAAGAAACTCTATTTCATTTACTTTAGCTAAAGTGGGGGTGTTGATAGCCTTTGTATTCGGCATAGTGATAAGTAGTTTTCAAATCTATTCTGACTATATAAAGCAAGGTGATTTACTTGCACAAACAGTTGAGCAAATTTTACAGGTTACAGAATCATCGGCAACCCAAGCTGTGTATGAATATGACGAAGCGCTAGCAAATAGGGTGATTAATGGCTTATTTGCTTATAAACCGATAATAGAAGTGATTATTACAGATGATTTTGGTGAAGTATTAGCGCAAAACTCAAGGAAAACTGAAATTGAAAAGCCTTGGTGGGTAGCCGAAGAATTGTTTGATGATAATCAAAAATTCAGTATTAATTTAAATACGCAAAATAGTATAGATAATAATAAGGCACACCTCATAGTGGTTGTTGATGTCTATTATGGCGCTCTGGCTTTTACATCGCGGTCTATGATGATATTACTTTCAGGTATTGTGCGTAATATTTTGTTAGCTATCGCATTGCTATTTGTATTTTATTATTTGATAAGCAAACCTTTAGTTAAATTGATTAACGACTTAACTAAAATCAATCCAGAATATCCACAAAGTGAGCTTGTTGTTTTATCTAAACATAAAGAGAGCGAGCTTGGTTTATTAAAAGAAAGCATTAATAGGCTATTAAAATCTGTAGTAGATCATTTTAATGAGGTTAATGGCTTAAATGATACGCTAGAATTAAAGGTATTAGAGCGTACCTCTGAGCTAGATTTAAAATCAAAAGAAGCCTTAAATTCTTTAGAAAAATTAAAAGATACAGAATTACAGTTAATTGAAGCCGAAAAAAATGCAGCTTTGGGTGGGTTAGTTGCTGGCATAGCACATGAAATTAATACACCGCTTGGCATAACGGTTACTGCATCTTCAAGTTTGCGAGAAGTGACAGATGATTTAAATGATAAGTTCTCAGCAGGCGCAATGACTCGCTCAGATCTTGAGTCTGCTATTTTGCATCTACAGGACTGTGCTCAAATTATATTAAAAAACTCAAATCGGGCTGCAGACTTAATTAGTAGCTTTAAGCAAATCGCAGTAGATCAAGCATCTTATGAGCGGCGAACATTTAAATTTAAGGCTTATATAGAAGAAATTATATTTACATTACAGCCGCAGATTAAAAAATCGAATATTTCAATTAAGGTTAAGTGTGATAATGAGTTTATGGTCGATAGCTATCCTGGAGCAATAGCACAAGTTATTTCTAATCTTGTTTTAAACGCTTTATTACATGCCTATAAAGATAAAAATGAAGGTTGCATTTTAATCTCTTTTTCAAAGATGGATGAGCGGATAGAGCTCAATTTTTATGATGATGGCAAGGGGATTTCGCCGGATCATATTAGTAAAATATTTAATCCTTTTTATACCACAAACCGAAATGCAGGTGGCAGCGGTTTAGGTTTGCATATTATCAGTAATATAGTTACTAACTCACTTCAGGGTAGGATCACCTGCCAAAGTGAGCTAGGAAAAGGTTGCTGTTTTAAATTAAACTTTATGGCTTCCCCAAAAATACAAGAGGAAGTTTCATAGTTATAATCAACTTATTACTTGTTTAACTGCTTTGTTCCAACCTTCAATTAATGCATCTCTATGGTCTTTTTCTATTTTAGGTGAAAATGCTGTATCAATTTTACAAATGTTATTTGGCAATGTATCTATTTGCCAGATATTAGCACCTAACCCTGCAAGTAAAATCGCACCTAATGCCGTTGATTCAATATTCACAGGACGAACAAGTTCGATATCTAATAAATCTGCTTGAAACTGCATTAAAAAATTATTTTCACAGGCGCCACCATCAACGTGCATAGATGTAATTTTTGTATTAGATTCGGACTGCATTAGTTTTAATACATCAACAGTTTGGTATGCGATAGATTCTAAGGTTGCTCTAATAATTTCATTTTTACCCGCGCCCCTTGTTAGACCAACTATTGCACCTTTGGCTGCCATATCCCAGTGTGGCGCGCCTAATCCTGTAAATGCAGGCACAAAATATACGCCTTGTGTATCTTTAATGCTTTGTGCAATTGTTTCTGTCTCAGAGGCTTTGGTGATCAATTGAAGTTGATCTCTAAGCCATTGCACAGCAGCACCTGCGATAAATACTGAGCCTTCAAGCGCATAAGAAGGCTGGCCCTTTTCATCACAAGCAATTGTTGTTAATAATCCATTTTTACTTAAATTCTTAGTGTTGCCAGTATGCATTAACATGAAGCAACCAGTACCGTAAGTATTTTTAACTTGACCAGACTTGATACAACCTTGACCAAATAATGCAGCTTGTTGATCGCCTGCAACACCAGTAATAGGAATTTCGTTACCATTAAACAGTTGTTGGTCGGTTTTGCCAAAATAACTCGCTGAGTTTTGAATGTTAGGTAAGATAGATTTTGGTAAATCAAAATAGCTTAATAGCTCATGATCCCACTCTTTTGAATTGATGTTATATAACATAGTGCGGGAAGCATTTGTATGATCGGTGACGTGGTTTTCACCTCCTGTGAGTTGCCATATTAACCATGAATCTATGGTACCAAAAGCTAAGTTACCTTGCTCTGCTAGGGCTTTTATTTCGGGATGCTGATTGAATATCCATTTTATTTTGGTTGCGGAAAAATAAGCATCAATTACTAATCCTGTTTTTTCTTGGATCCAGACTGACTTACCATCCTGTTTTATTTTTTCACAGATATCAGCAGAGCGTCTGCACTGCCATACAATGGCGTTGTGTACAGGCTTGCCAGTTGTTTTATCCCATAAAACGCTGGTTTCTCTTTGATTGGTTATGCCAATTGATTTGATATCTGGATGGGTTAAGTTGGCACTTTCTAAGGCTTGTTTGATACCTAATAAGGTAGATAGCCAAATTTCATAAGCATCGTGTTCGACCCAAGATGCTTTGGGATAAATTTGAGTAAACTCGTTATAGGCTTTGCCTTTTAGCTCTCCACTTTGATCATAAATAACTATGGTGGTGCCAGTAGTGCCCTGATCGATTGCAAGTATCATGATAAAAATTAATTGTTTGGTTATTTATTTTATATAGATTAGTCGTCTTTGCCTTTATTGTCGTGAAAAAACATATAAATCAGATGGTTAATTTATTCGTATATTTTTGCTTTGGTTACAATATTATTTTTTGTACCTGAATCTTTACAAAATGCCATGAGTAATAACTCTAATTTTTGCTGTTATCGTTTTTGTAATATAAAATTAACATTTGGATTTAATAATAGTCCAATAAATAGCTAATTGCGTATTATCAAATAATTGGAGTTGTAGTGAAATATAAAAATAAATTAATGCTAAGCCTACTTTTAGTAGCTAATACTGGTGCTTATGCCGAAGTGGAAAACGGCGGTTTTGAAACTTGGTCAAATAGCGCTCCATCAGGATGGACTACGATAGATACAGGCATAGCTGTAAATGAAAATAAAGATATCGTTAAGCTAGGTGCGAGCTCTGCAGCTATTACTGTAAATACTAACTCGCAAAGCTCAACCGATTTACAGCAATTGGTTGCTGTTATATCGGGGCAAACTTATGCGTTTTCAACTTGGATTTATCATACTGAAGGTAACGTAAAAGCGAGACTTTATGTTGATGGTTATCAAGGGTATTCGAATGAGAATTTAATCAATCAATGGCAGAAGGTTGATTTTAATTATACGGCTAGTACAAGTAAAAATATTGCTGTAGGTTTACGTTTTTATGATACTGCTGGTTTTGATGGTTCAGAGATAGTGTATATTGATGACTTTCAACCTTCAGTTAATGAAACACCAGATCCAAATGCATGTGCGAATACTGAAGTTCAGTTTAGCTTAACAACTGACAACTATGGTTATGAAACAAACTGGAGCATCAAAGATAGTAATTCAGTTGAAATTGTCCATGGCAGTAACTTATCAAATAATACGAGTTATGAAGAAAACTTATGCTTAGTTGATGGAGAATATAGTTTTACCATTAATGATACATATGGCGACGGTATTTGTTGTACATACGGTAATGGTTCATATGATATATCAATCTCAGGCAAGTCGCTTATTTCAGGTGGCACTTTTACCAATAGTGAAACTAAAACTTTTGTTATAGGAAATGATAGTGGAGGTGGTTCAGGTGGTGAGCCTAGTGCTTACTATGAAGCAGCGATAGGTAAATCAGGTTATGTTTTGAAGGCTGCCTTACATAATATAATTAAAGCACATACTGTGAAAGGTTACTCTGCTTTATGGACGTTTTATGAATCACATTCATTAGATAATTATTATGAAAAAGATGGCTCTATATTAGATATATACTCTGAGAATCCATCAGGCTCTGAGAGTTATGTTTATACAAAAGTAACAAATCAATGTGGAAACTATTCAGCTGAAGGTGGCTGTTATAACCGAGAACATTCGTTTCCTAAGAGTTGGTTTGGTGGAAAAATAGAACCTATGAATTCTGATGTGCATCATATTTTTGCAACCGATGGTTTTGTGAATTCAAAAAGAAGTGGTTATCCATATGGTGAAGTAGCGACGGCTAGTTTTACATCAACAAACAATAGTAAATTAGGCACAGCAACCACGACACTAGGATATTCAGGTACTGTATTTGAACCTATTGATGAATTTAAAGGGGATTTAGCAAGAGCACATTTATATATGGCTGTTAGGTATGAAGATGTGATTTCTACTTGGACTAATAATAGTGTTTATGGTGCAGCTATATTAGATGGCTCAAGTGAGCAGGTATTTAAGCCGTGGGTGATTACTATGTTACTTCGATGGCACAAAAATGATCCTGTAAGCCAAAAAGAAATAGATAGAAATGAAGCCGGATTTACCCACCAAGGAAACAGAAATCCATTCATAGATCACCCTGAGTTTGTAGATCAAATTTGGAGTAATTAACCCTATTAACAAAAGCCTCTGCCTAGCAGAGGTTTACTCTACAGGGTAAATCGTAATTTCCATACCTGCATCAATTGCTGAGATTCTTAACAAAGTATCCGATTTGATTGCTTGGTTAAAACACTTTGGTTTTGTACCAGAGTTAAATCCAATATCAAAAGTACGTTTTGAACATGTTAACCATTGTTTAAGTGCGTTTCGTGAGCATGACTCTAGTTGCTCACATAAGTGGTTGATAGCTTGATCTGGTGTTTTAATGTCAGTATCAGCTTCTATACGTGCAGACTGTCGGTAATCATCTTTATCATAATTTAATACAATTGCTTTTTTAGCTAATTCGCCAACTAATACGCTGATATCATTTTTTGATTCGAGTTCTAAATCAACGTTTAAGAATTGAATTTCAGACATTTTTCTTTTTCCTGTGCTTTAGCGATTTACAGAGGTGGTTATACCAAGAGGCTTAGGTATTTAAAGCCTTACTTTACCTTAGTTATCGTTATGGCTCTAGTTAATCTCTTATTTTTAGTTATGTTTTAAAGATGATATTATTGGTTTGTTGTAATTATATAATTTTGATTAAGTTGATATTTTGATAAAACCCTTTTTGTTATTACTTTTACTCTGTGTATTTATTGCTCCATTTTGTACTTCCTCAAAAGAATTCACTTCCTTTAGTCAAGCTAAGCGTTATCTAAAAAAGCATATTAAAGCAGAAGCAAAAACTTTGTATTGTGGTTGTGACATTGCCAAACAAGGTAAAAAATTGATACCAGAAACTGAAGCCTGTGGTTATGAGCCTAGAAATGAATTCACCAAAAAAGGCAAAGTTAATCAAAGAGCAAAAAGAATTGAGTGGGAGCATATTGTGTCAGCATGGGAGTTTGGTCATCAATTACAATGCTGGCAGCAAGGTGGTAGAAAAAACTGTAGAAAAACCAGCGCTCGATTTAGAAAAATGGAAGCTGACATACACAATTTAGCGCCTGCAATTGGAGAGATAAATGCCGATAGGTCTAATTTTAGATTTGGTGTTTTACCCCAAACAGAAACTAAGTATGGTGCTTGTGATGTTAAAATTGATTTTAAACAAAGAGTCATTCAACCACCAAAAAGTGCAAAAAAACACATTGCTGATACTTATTTTTATATGCAGAAGACTTATGGGCTAAAAATATCAAATAAACAACAAAAGCTATTTAATGTTTGGGCTGGTCAAGCAAAGCCAAAAAACTTTTTATAGTGATTCAGAGTATTGGCTAAACTGTGATTGATGTTTCTTTGAATCATACATGGCTTTATCGGCCATATTAATGAGCTTAGATAGCGTTAATTGATAGTTCTCAGCGTTGGACGCAATGCCGATACTGACGCCAAAACCTAGCTCTAAAATTGCTTTATTTATTTTATTTTTCATTGTTTTTTGAATGCGCTTTGCAATAAGTTCTGATTCTTCTAAATTTTCTATCAACATCAAAATAATAAATTCATCACCACCAAATCGTACTGCAATATCTGAAGGTCGAATTGAACTTTGAATTTCCTCTGCCACTTGCTTCAATAAAATATCACCTTGTTTATGGCCTAAGTTATCATTTACACGTTTAAATTTATTTAAGTCTAAAAATAATAGAGCGAGCGGTTGTTGCTTTCTTTTGCTAATTGAAAGCAGTGCTTCCCCTGCATGATTTAGGTAGTTTCTATTATATAAACCTGTTAACTCATCATGGGTTGCAGCATAAGTGACCTTAGCCTCTAATTCTTGCTTTTCAATGGCAACAGAAACCACTAAAGCGGCAATATCTAAAATTTCACGCTCTTCGGGTAATGGGGTAGTAGGCGTTTGATGATAGATAGCAAATGTGCCTAAGACTTTCTTTTTGGAGCATAAAATAGGAATGGACCAACAAGCATGTAAATTTGCTTTTTGTGTGAGCGCTAAATAGTTTTGCCAGTTAGGGTGTGTATTTATATTAGAGGCTATGACAGGTTCTTTTAAAAAAGCAGCGGCACCACAACTGCCAATGTTAGGTCCTATTTCAATCCCATTTATTGCTTGATTATAAAAATCGGGCAAATTGTTTTTAGCAGCGCTGTGTAGTGTATTTGTTTTAGGATCTAAATGTAAGATGGAAGAAAATGAGTTTGGGATGCACTCTTCAACTGTTTCAACAACTTGAAGCATAAAAGTATCAATTTCAATTCCCAGAGCTAAATCTCGCAATAGCGTATTAAATTTTCTGTGGGCTTCGAGTAAATGCTGAAAATCTATCATATGAACCTTAGTGTTAACCTACAGTTAAATAGTATACTTTTAAACCGAAAAAATATAGTTAAAGGTGAGTTTTGAGTACGCAATATCCATCAATCTAAAAAATATTTAAAAAATTTCGGCAAAATCTTAAATTGTTTCTATGCTTTAGCTATGTTCTAAATAAAAAAGCTAAATATGACTGTACATGTTGAAAACAATCAAGAAATAGGATGTTTCATTATTGTGGCAACCGTGGTTGCGCAGTTAGATATCATTCTGGTCGAAGCCAAAAATTTATCTTTAGCTGCAAAAAATGCACGTGTAGTTGCCATTCGAGCGGGAGAGGCGGCTTTAGGTTTTAAATCCATCACAAATTTTATTGATGAGTTTTCGACTAAAACCATACAAACAACCCAAGAAATTAATCAGCATTCAAACTTGTTATTTAAACTTGCTTTAGAGCAATTAAGAGCTTCTCAATTTGAGCACCATATTAATCGTGCTTACTCATTAAATGATAAAAACCATGTTGAAATTAAAAGAATTAAAAATGAATCAACGCAAATTTTTAGGGAGAGTTTAACGCGCTTTAATAGTGAAATGCAGGCGCTAACGTTGCAGTTTGAAGAAATAAGACAGCAAATGCGCGCCGCTGAGTATATCGCGGTTACCTCTAGGGTGGAGGCTTCTCAAGCAGGTGAATATTGCGATAGCTTAGAGTCAGTATCAGATTATATCGCTTCGGCTGCACTAAGAATAAAATCAGCCATTTCGATTAATTTGAGCACCTTATCTCAATTAAAACGTATAAAAGTGAGCGGATAACGAACATTAACTTAGATTAATAATGGAATAAAAAATGAAATCAAGTGTAATTTATGAAGGAAAGCATCATAAGTGGGTTGTGTTTGGTAGAGATGAATCAAAGCCAGAAAAAATAATAGATACCAATCAATATTTAATTTGTACAGATACTGAATCTATGTTGCTGGATCCTGGCGGTATAGAGCTTTTTTCTCCTATGTTGACCGGGATATTAGGTTATACAGAGCTAAGTAAACTAACAACTTTATTTGCCTCGCATCAAGACCCCGACATTATTTCCTCTTTAGGTTTATGGGATAAAACAATTCCTAAAGCCAAACTATATGCTCCTTGGTTATGGGAAGGGTTTATTCGTCATTTTGGCATGGAAAATATTGAATTTATGGCGGTGAAAGATGAGGGGGGAGAAATAAAATTAGGCAGTAATAACTTTAGATTGATCCCCGCGCATTATTTGCATTCATCGGGTAATTTTAATGTTTATGACCCTGAGGCTAAAATATTGATGAGTGGTGACTTAGGCGCTTCGCTTGAAAAAGGTGATGTGCCTATGTTTGTTGAAGATTTTGGCGAGCATGTTGCGCATATGGAATACTTTCACCGCCGTTGGATGCCTTCAAATCGGGCTAAAATGAATTGGATAGCAAGGGTTAAAGAGCTCGATATAAAAATGATGGCGCCACAGCATGGTCGAATATTTAAAGATGACGCAGTGCAGGAGTTTTTAGCTTGGTTTGAAAAGCTAGATGTAGGCTGTGCTTAATTTTATAGATTGTTAAATTTCATTACTTTTAAGTATCAAGGCCTATTTTATAGGTCTTTTTTATTTGTTGAATTAAAACAGTAAATAAAGGATGCTATGTTTTAGGAGCATTTTTAGGATTATCTGACATGAGAATAATAAAATTGAGTTTATTATCTATGTTATCTATTGGAACATTAGTTCAAGCGGATGTATTACATGATTTTGATCATGGTGTAAATTATGAGCAAGTGAAATTATCAGAAAATAAATATCAATTAGAAATTCGCTCAGACTCTTATCATCATTTTAATCAGCAAAGTACTTTTCTATTGCGCCATAGTGCTAGATTATGCCATCGTAAAAGTTATACATTGAAAGTTTTATCAGGAGTGCAGAAATTTGATTCGATGCCTACAACTCCTCGCGCTCTGCAACAGAATCTAAAAGTAATAGTTTCATGTGAACACAGCGATAATAAATAAAAAGGATTAGTCTTTGTAGCCCCAAGGTGCAGCTGGTGGTGTGATTGCTTTTGATAAATCGAAATCTACTCTAAAGTCTCTTCCTTCTCGTGTTAAGCGATAAGTAAATTTCTCTGGGTAGATATACATATGCCATGTATTCGCCGTAGATTGTGGAATACCTGATTTTATAAATAACTCTTTAGAGTATTGGTCAGCTGGAAATGACTGAGCCTGTGCCCAACCGCCATCTACAGTATGGCCACCGTACATAGTTGAAGTATCATTTGAACCATCTTCATGACGATGATCATGTTTTAAAGATAGGCCCGAACCTGTTTTAGTTATGATCCAAGTACGAGATGCATCTTTACCAACGTGAAAAGGAACTTGTAGTTCAGTATCAGTACAGCGGCGTACATGCATGATTAAATCATTATTACTGAAGCTATCGTCACTACTGCCGCCAGCAGTTACTTTTCCTAAAAATGCCTTACCACAATGTTTTGATATTGCGTTAAAAAACTGATCATGTGTATCAATAGATACTAATGGTGCAGGGCTTGATAAAGCAGAAGTTGAACTTAGCAATAAAGATGTAAAGATGATTTTTTTCATTTTTGGCTCATAAATTAACGATCAATGCAGGCTAGCTTATAGATAAAAATAATTGGCGAAAAGTGTTTTTATCTATTAATTTAAATAAAGAAAAAATAATAAAAAGGAAAAGTAATAATGGCAAAATTTGATACTCATTTACCAGGTACTTTTTGTTGGCCGGAGCTCAGTACTACAAATTGGCAGCAAGGAAAGGCTTTTTATACTCAGTTATTTAATTGGGGATTTGATGACCAGCCTATAGGTGAGGGTGTTTTTTATACCATGCTACAGCAAGATGGCTTAGATATTGGGGCTATGTATCAAATGGAGGCGGCACAGCAAGAGTCGGGTATGCCGAGCCATTGGTTAAATTACATTGCAGTAGATGATGTCGACCTCATGACTGAAAAAGCAAAAAAGCTCAATGCTGAAATTATTTGCGGGCCTATGAATGTAGGTGATGCAGGCAAGATGAGTTTAATGGTTGAACCAGGCGGTGCTATGTTTGCGCTTTGGCAAGGTGCGGAACACCCTGGGGCACGTAAACTTAAAGAACCTGGTACTATGGTTTGGAATGAATTAGCGACAAGAAACGCGAATAAAAGTAAGGCCTTTTATTGCGACTTATTTGACTGGCAGGTTAAAGATCAAGATATGCAAGGAATGGCTTATTCTTTATTTTTCATTAGAGATCAAGAAGAGCCTGTTGCTGGTATGATGACAATGACTGATGAGTGGCCTGAAGATATCCCAGCTCATTGGATGATATATTTTGCTGTCACTGATTGCGATGCATATATAGAAAAAGCTAAAAACCTAGGTGCTAATATTTGTGTTGAAGCAACAGATGTCCCTGGAGTGGGTCGCTTTAGTGTTATTACCGATCCACAAGGCGCAGTATTTTCTATAATACAGAGCGAAACCCCATAATTTTTCAAAATAAATTCTAAAGGTACTCAATTGAGTGCCTTTTTTATTATGAAGTGGCACAATCTGGTATGATCCAATTATTATTTTTAAAGATATTTCTGATTAGGAATTAATTATGGATTTAGCGCTAGGAACCAACCTCACATTACCTTTATTTTTGCTTGATGAAACATTACAGAATAGAGATCCAGAACAGCCTGATTTCTCAATTGATATTATATTAGATGAAGATCTAGTATCTCATATGTGCCAAGCGCCAGAAGCCGATAGCAGTATTGCTATTTATATTAATCAATATCAATTAATTGATATGTCAGCTGAATTTAAACTACTTGGAGATGATCATGTGGCACAAATGCAAGTGACTCAAGGGCCGAGTATTGCTGCGATTGTTATTTTCCCTGATGGTAAAACATTTGTATCTCCGCAAATGGACTTTTTACCTACCTTTGATATGGATGTAGAGGGCGAGGAATAAAGTGAAAAACAAGCTCGTTTTATTATTTATAATCACGCTTTTAAGTGGTTGTGCCGTATATGGTATACATCAATATGACACCTTATTTGGTAAAGCGAGTATTCAAGAACGAAGGGTTGATCCTGACTCAGTTGAAGGTAGATATTTTTCGCAGTCCGTTCAACCGATATTAGAGTCAAAATGTGTGGTTTGCCACGGATGTTATGATGCGCCATGTCAATTAAAGCTGTCATCAGCACAAGGGATAGAGCGCGGTATTTCAAATCAGCTAGTTTATGATGGTGCTCGCTTATTAGCTGAAAAACCAAACCGATTATTTATAGATGGTCAAAATACGCAAGACTGGAGAGTACGAGGTTTTTCACCCGTGCTTAATGAGCGTATGCAAACCGAAGAAGCAAATTTAGCAGGCAGTGTTTTATATAATTCCTTATTGCTAAAACAAAGCTTTCCTTTACCAAGTAATCATATTTTACCTAAAGAATTTGATTTTTCGTTAGAGCGCGCTCAAACATGCGCACCTATAGAGCAATTTCATCAAGTACAAAATAATAAACCATTATCTGGCATGCCATATGGTTTACCTGCTATTAACCATACAGAGTTTAAAGCTATTGAGCATTGGTTGAAAACGGGCAGTAAAATGCCGAAGCCTGATAAGCTAAATATAGATTTACAACAAGAAGTTGATAAATGGGAGTCATTTTTAAATCAAGATTCTTTAAAGCATCAATTAGCCTCAAGATATATTTATGAACATTGGTTTTTAGCACATATCTATTTTCCTAAAGTAGACGATACAATATTTTTTAAATTGGTACGTTCAAAAACCCCCCCTGGACAAGAAATTGAGCAAATTTCTACAAGAAGACCTTTTGAAGACCCAAAAGTAGACAGGGTGTATTATCGTTTATGGCAAGACCCCGCAACAGTTTTAGCAAAAACACATTTACCTTTAGCATTAAATGATAAAAAGATAACTCGGCTTTTTGAACAATTTATTACCGCTGATTATAAAATATCTCAATTGCCAAGTTATGATATTGAATCGGCATCAAATCCTTTTAAAACTTTTGCAGCAATACCCGTTAAAAGTAAATATCAATTTATGTTAGATGAAGCACAATTGATTATTATGGGTTTTATTAAAGGTCCAGTTTGTCGAGGGCAAGTAGCACTCAATGTTATAAACGATCATTTTTGGGTGATGTTTGTAGATCCTACGCTTAATAGTTCTTTAGATGCAAACCAGTTTTTAGCAGAGCAAACTCATGATTTAGCGCTACCAGCGCAAGAACAAAGCAATACATTGCCCATTTTTAGTTGGCTGAAATACTCAAAGTCACAAGATAATTATTTAGCAGCAAAAGCAAAGTTAGCAAATAAAATATTTAAGCAAGGAGAGCATTTAAATACAGACTTACTTTGGCATGGTGAAGGCACTAATGATAATGCAGCTTTAACGATATTCCGTCATTTTGATAGTGCTACTGTATTAAAGGGTTTTGTAGGTCAAGCACCAAAAACAGCTTGGGTAATAGATTATGCACTATTTGAGCGCATTCATTACCTACTAGTGGCAGGTTATGACGTTTATGGCAATGTAGGTCATCAGTTATTAACGCGTTTATATATGGATTTTTTACGTATGGAAGGCGAAGGCAGTTTTTTAGCGCTTTTACCAAGTGAAAGTAGACAAGATATAAAATCACATTGGTATCGTGATGCAACACCAAGTTTAATTAATTTTTTGCAAAGAAATAAACAAGGGTTTGAGCAAGAAACCGGTATTGAGTATCTTACTGACGATCCACAAAAAGAGCTTTATCAAAAAATACAAAAAACATTAAAACCTGTATTAAATACGCAATATAAAATGGATCAGCAGCAAGACTCGATGGGGTTATTGCAGCTTGTAAATATGCCCGCTCAGGCAATAAATTTATTACCGCAAGTCTCGTTTATTATGGTTGAAGGTGATAATACATATCGAGGTTATACGGCATTGCATCATAATGCGCATTTTAATATCACTAGTTTATTAAATGAAAAAGGTCAAAGAGCCTATAAAGAAGATACGCTAAGTCTACTACCTGGGTTTGTGGGAGATTATCCTAGTGCGATTTGGTATTTGAAAAAGCATCAACTAGCGGATTTCATAACGCAGTTACAGGCTATGAAAAGCGAAAACGATTATTTTGCTCTTAAATCGACATATGGCATTAGGCGAACACATGTCGATTTTTGGTATTACAGTGATTTATTACATAAGATCGCAAAGCAATACAAAGGTATTGAATTTGGACTTTTTGATTATAATCGACTCGAAAATAGGTAAGTATTAATTTACAAAGTGTAGTAAATTTGAAACACTAGTTTATTATATTTTTGTAAATAATTTGCTAACACTTGATCTTTAGGTACATAATTTGGCAAAATTAGAACTGCAATTGTGTATTATAAAATGAGAATTAAAATGAAATACTTTCTAATTGTACTGTTGTTGATTTCTGGTTTTGCATCTGCTGAAAAACAAGTAAGTAAATGCATTAGCTCTTCAGGTGAAATGCGTTATACAACAAGAGGATGTAGTTCTGGTGAGCGTGAAATAGCGATCAAAAAAGATCAATCACTGATGCAATTTGCTCAAAAGGCAAAATCACAACGGGCTAAAAAATCAGAAGATTTTTATAATTCAGATTTATCTTATTATTTAAAAGAAAACTTTGCTAATACTGATTGGTCTGAAAATGTTGAGCGTAGCTTTTTAGAAGATAAAGAAGCAGTTGTGATTGTTGATAGCTTCAGGCTGCATAAATTAGAAGAGATTTGCAGTGCTACTATGGGTTGGATTGAAAAATACCCACACCCAAGATTTGAATTAGACTCTATGCGGTTTGAATTTAATACTGGTGAAAGCTTCAAGTCACGTTACGTGATAGTGAATGAGTGTGACTTTGAGTTAAGGTAGCTTAACGCGTTTAATTTTTCCAAATTATATAAGACAAAATCATATGCATTGAGCTGACCTTAGCTGGGTGCATAATCATGTTAGATAAATTATAATTCCCCTCGTAAATCCATAAATAGAGAATTAAGAATGTCTGTAGATGCGAATAAAATTGCGATTATGCTTGAAATGCAAAACGCAATGAATACCAAAATTCATGAAAAATGGTTTGAGCAAGGATTTGAATGGAATCGTGCTATTTGGGTTGAGTGTGCTGAAATGCTTGATCATTATGGTTGGAAGTGGTGGAAAAAACAGTCTCCAGATACTGATCAAGTAATTTTAGAGCTTGTTGATATCTTTCATTTTGGTTTAGCATTACGCATTGATGGTAAAACATCTTATCAAGATTTAGCTAATTCAATACTAGCTGAAATGTCTGAACCTAAACTTGCAGATGACTTTAAGCAAACTTTAGAGTTATTAGCCGCTGCTGCTGTAGCCAATAAAGAGTTTGATGCTGCTGCTTTTGCTGGTTGTATGCAACAAATTGGCATGGATTTAAATGATTTATTTAGAGGTTATGTAGGTAAAAATACGCTTAATTTCTTTAGACAAGATCATGGTTATAAAGATGGTAGCTACATTAAAGTGTGGAATGGCCAAGAAGATAACGAACATTTAGTAGAAGTGGTTAAGTCACTAGATACTGAACATCCTGATTTCTCAAAATTAGTATACCAAGGTTTAGAAGCTAGATACCCAGCTTAAAACCTGTAGAATCAGATATTAAAAATAACCAACATAACTTGATTTGAGTGTGTTGGTTTTTTACTTTTAGAACCTAGAACCTAGAACCTAGAACCTAGAACCTAGAACCTAGAACCTAGAACCTAGAACTTTACCTCAGATTTTAAAAAAGACACTAAAGATGTTTATAAATATGTTAGGTATTAGACTTATTTTGACTATATTTGTTGGGCAAATTTTTGTGCTGTAAACGGTGAAGTGGCTGCGTGGTAAAAGTTAGCGATGCGTTCAGCTCTTTCGTTTATTGATGTATCTCTTTGAGATAATAAACTCTCTTTTTTTTGCGGTTCTTCATTATTTTCTTTTAATGATTTTTCATCTGATTTTAATCTTTCATCTTCAGTGGCATCACTTTCTTTGTCTAGCTTAGCGTTTTCTTTAGTTAGCTCAGCTTGCGCTGCAGAAATTTTTTGAGTGGCATCAGCTGCGATAGCGCGATCAGCACTTGATGGCTCTGCGGGAGCAAGGGCTGCAGCTTGTACTTGCTGCATTTTATTTATAGTTGCTTGAGGATCATTTGGGATAACTGAGATATCAATAGGTACTTCACCACCAACAGCATAATTAGCGCCATCGGGACCTCGTTGGTATTCATAGCTCGGTGAGCCTGCGTATTGTCCGCCAACAGCCGCATGGGCATTCTCATGGTTACGAACTTCAGTATCTCGCGCTTTAAGTTCTTTTATTTGTTGTAATTCAAGTTTTTCAACTTCTTGCTTTTTATCTTGCTGTTTTTCTTTTTGCTCTTCCTGTTGTTGATTTTTTTCCTCTTCTTTTTTAGATTCGTTTTCTTTCTCTTCTTCTATTCTTTTATTCGTAGCCTCTTCACTGAATAAAACTTCTTGGTTTTCACTAACGGATTGACCTGGTAATTTGGCTTTATCTGAATCACCTGCCAATTTAGACTCGGCAGGAGAGGCTTGCGGTTTTACTGTTTCTTGAATGAGTTCTCTTTTTTGATTGTCACGATGCGCAGTCTCAGTATATACATTGGCTGTATTCAGATTAACTGGAGGAGGCGTCGTAACAATATTCATAAGCGAACTTTAAACTCTTACATCAATTAAAGTACCTAATACTTCATCGGCAGTTTGAATTGTGCTTACATTTGCTTGCGCATTAAATTGCTCAACTTTTAAATTAACCAATTCTTCATCAATTTTAGCTGGAGGCTGAGCTGGTTGTGTTATTGCTTCATCAGTACGCGCAGCTTCAAGATTTTGATCTCGATCTATTTGGTTATTCTGCTGTGCTTGTTGCTCTTGAGCAGCACGGTTGATATTTCTGGATGATTCAGAAATTTCTGCATTTGCTCTTTGAAACCCTTGTACACCGGAATTTAAAGCGGGGCTAATCATAAAATAACTCCTATAAACGATCTTTCTAACCTAATTATCGCTCAAAAAACGCGCGAAATAAAGTAACAGATCAAAATAACTAAATACTATTTTTTAGCCTGCTTTAATCCACTAATTTTAAAGCATTTCTTTAAGCTCTTTTATAAATTCTGATTTATGAGAAATAAAAGGTGCATGAGATGCTTTATTGATTACATGGGCATTAAAATTAGAGTTTAAAGCTTGAATTTTAGCAACGGCTTTAGCAGGAACTAATGCATCTAAAGCACCAAAGATACCGTGCAAAGGTATCGTTAACTCAGAAAATAATGTACGTAAATCTTCGTTTAATAAAAAGTCGAGGCCAGTTCTTAGGGCTACTTCTTGTGGTTCAGGAGCGCTTTTTATAAATTGTTTAAGTTGTTTGATATCTTGTTTGGCTGAATCACTGCCCATAGCTTGTATCGCCAGAAATCTATCTATGGTTTTATTGGTATTAGCACTCAGTTGTGACATAAAGGCCTTAAGTACATCTGGCTTAATACCTGACCAAGTATCTTGTTCTGTAAAATAGGGTGTTGAGGCAACTAAAATTACTTTAGCGACTTTTTTGGGGTGGTGTTTAGCAATATAAAGTGAGATAAGTCCACCAAGAGACCAACCAACAAGCGTACTATTATCTGATAATTTCTCAGCAAGTTCATTTGCGACATTAGCTAAATTATAAGGTGCTGGACAAGCTTGGTCATCTCCAAATCCAGGTAAATCTAATGTTTTTATCGGCATAGATATTTCAGATTCAAGCTCTGGAATTAATAGCTGCCATACATTTTTATTCATTCCCCAGCCGTGTAAAAAAACACATTCGTTTTGCATATTCAATAAACCTTAACCACACTAAATTAGACAAGATAATAACATAAGGGTCAAGGAGTGACTTTATTCTGGTTTATAAAATATATTGAAGACTTGTTATATACCCATTCTTGCTTAATGTGCAGTAGTACAATTAAAGATCAGCCTAAGTTATGTAAAGTGTGTTTACAGGATTTACCTAAGCTGGTCTTGCCAATAACAGAGCCTAACTTATTGCTGAGACCTGATGTTAAGCGACTCTTTAAAAAAGTGAAGTTTGATAGTTTATTTGCAGTATTGTGGTACCAAGAGCCAAATTCTATTTGGTTGAGTAAATTTAAGTTTCATAATAAAATTTATTACCGTCATGTCTTAATTCAAATCATTCAATATCAATTAATAGTCGCTCAAGAACATGCGCATTGGGTTTGGCCCGATATGATAATAATCATGCCGTTACACCATAGGCGCTATCATGCGCGAGGTTTTAATCAAGTAGAGCAAGTTTGGCGAGATGCATTGCTTACTTTGCCTAATTTCAATCAATCATTGCTGCAAGAAAAGGTGTTAATACGTGAAAAATACACCAAAGCGCAAACTAATTTAAATGCTACACAAAGACGTAAAAATATAAACTTAGCTTTTAGGGTAACGGGTAATGTGAAAGGTAAAGTTGTCGCGGTAATTGATGATGTGATCACCACAGGTACTACGATTAATGAAGTATCAAGCTGTTTAAAAGCTGCAGGTGCTAAACATGTATCGGCTTGGGCAACCTGTTTAACACCTTTGGAAAAGTAGAGTGGTTATATCTGCTTATTAATTTAGTAATTTAATTTGTTCGATATCAGTCAGTTGTATATGGTTTTGGTAATAAAACTTACCAGTGCTTAACCCTTTATTATAAAAGTAAATTTTTTCTCTTTTTACTAAACCGTATACTTCGATTTCTTTATTTTTAAGCTCATTCAGTGATTTAATATTAAATTTGTCGCTCAATTGAGGTGCAAGTTTTTCTTTTATAACAACAGTGACATTACTTGGTAATTTATAATTGTGTAATGCGTTGAGGTACCACTCTTTATTACCCTTTAAATGTCCTATACCCTCTACTTTAAAGTTAAGCGTACTGCGTAAGCCATTTTGACTTTTTATTGAGGTTTGAGCAGCATCAGATACTGAATAATGTGGGTATTTAGATGTCGTAGAACAAGCGGTTAATATAAAAGCTGTTAATAATATGGCTAGGTATTTCATTGATATTCATCCTTAAATTGTACCTACATGGTACTTTATATTTATTTTATTTGAAATTAACTAGAATAGGAACTCTATTTCTTTATAAATTTACAAATAAAATATCCAAGAATAAAAAAGGGCATGAAACTATCATGCCCTATAAATTTTAGATTAACTATTTTAGTTATTATTCAGCTCTTGCACTAAATGTTTTACCAAAAAATAATGCGTTGCTTAATATGCGACTGGTACCGTACCAATAACCTCTAAATACAGGGTTATCTGTCATACCAATTACACGGCCACGGCCATAAGAGTGGGCCATTAATGCTGCAGCACCTGAAATTTGTTTAATATTATTATCGTGACTAAATCCTGCCATTAATGGGTTCTTATCGTAAATAGCAATATTTACAAATGGTACATCTACAGGCTCTAATAAAAATGTGTTGTTTTTAAATACCGGTAAATCTTCACGTGGAATTGAATAAGTTAACGGGTGAGATAAATCGATTTGCGTTTTATAAATCGCACCTGCAATACGTTGCTTACCTGCTAAGCTATCTTTATCTGCATAAGTCAGTGCTTTTGTATCAAAAGTTTCAGCCATATCTTTTGGTGAAATATAATTAGCTTTTAGAATCTTATTATCAACTAAAAATTTAGCACCACCTTTATGACCCCAAATTACACCGCCTTCTTTGATCCAACGTTTCATTTTAACTTTTGCTGCATCAGTAAAGCCTGAATAGCTACCATTGGCCATAATGACATGAGTGTACTTATCAAAATCAATGCGCGCTAATCTATCAACATCAATAACTGTTGGTGCAATGCCCACATGTTGATCTAAATAATACCAAGTTTCGCCTACTTCATATTGGCTAGTGCCTTTACCACCAATTAATAATACTTTAGGTAAAGTAACTGGCGCTAATTTTCGCGAACCTAAATCAACACCGCTTGGTGTTAAACCTGATTGAATGCCAATAATGGGGATATTAAACTCAGTTTGTACTTGCGATAAGATCTCTGTGAAATTATCTACAGTTTGTAATCCTGCAGGTAATATTATTGAACCAGCTGAAAGAGCATGTTTACCTTTAGTGGTAATAGCAGATAAATCACCTAAAGCAACACGTGCTTTAATGCCTTTTTTCAATAAAGTATTAAGCATTTTAGGTGCTGCGTAATCATCCCAAGAAAAAGCGTATGCGTAGTTATTTTTTAATTTATCAAGTGATTTAGGTTGTGGTTTAGTCCAAGCATTATCTGAGTATTTTAAACCCCATTTGCTTGTTAAATTAGCAAATTCAATGTTAAAGGCATGAGCAATTGTCCAGCCAGATACATCGTAAAAAGTATTATCTTCGAAGTTCTTTTGCTCGCTAAATATTGCTTTTATTAAACGGTATTGCGCTTGATCTAAAGGAATGTAATAACTGTTTTTTTCGCTATATGTTTTATTGGCGATTTTTAAGTCTTTATCAATTTTATATGCATTGATTTGATGTTGTTTAAGTAAGTTTAAAAACTTATTTAAACGTGTTTTATCGTTCGGCTCAGATACCAAATAACCATTTAATTTATCATTACCAGCAAGTTCAGATGCTTCATTATAAAAATTATCTTGATAGTCTAATAGGTTGTTTCTGCCAGCTACTGCCGCATCAAAAGTAGATAAAGAGGTTGTAAGTTGATTTTTAATGGTTGTAGGGAACTCTAATAAACCATTGATTGTTTCTTGTTGATGACCACGAGAACTCGCTTGTTCAAATAAAATACCGATAGTGCCGTTTGCATCTGGGTAAGTAGAGCCTTTACCGTAATAAAAGTCATCAAAGCTTTCTTCAGTAAAGTATAACTGGTTTTGCTTATCTAGTGCTTTAGCATGGAATACTGCAATATCTTTCGTTAATGTTACATTGCGAACAGGTGTAAGTGGGTGCTTACGACTAGGGATACCAGGCTGGAAAAAATAAGTACTATGCGGGCCCATTTCATGGAAGTCAGTTAATACATTTGGTTTCCACTGGTGGAATTTAGCAACACGAGCGCGCGATTCTGGGTGTTGTAATAAAAGCCAGTCACGATTTAAATCAAACCAGTAGTGATTTGTACGACCACTAGGCCAAGCTTCAACATGCTCTCTATGGCTTGGATCGCTTGATAAGTTTTGACCTTTATGCATATTTGCCCACTGTGCAAAACGCGATAAACCATCTGGATTTAAAGAAGGGTCAATTAAAATAACAGTATTATTTAATAATTTTTCAATCTTTTCGCCTTGCGCTGCTGCTAAGTAATAAGCAACTAATAAAGAAGCGTTACTACCTGAAGACTCATTACCGTGAACGCTATAACCCATCCATACAACAGCAGGGTCATCTTCATTGGTTTTAACTTCACCATCAGATAAGCGAGCAATATGTTTAGCTTGAATCGTATCAATATTTTTTAATTTTTCAGGTGTTGCTACTGTAAGCATTAAAAGCGGACGTTGCTCATGGCTATAACCAATTGTTTCAATGTTAATACGGTCACTTTTTTCAGCTAATACCTGCATATAACGTGCTAATTGATCGTGACGAACATGCCAATCACCTACTTCATAACCTAACACTTCTTTTGGCGTGGGAATATTTGGGTCGAATTTAACATCTGAGTCAAAATAAAAGTTAAGAGGTTTGGCCAAGACGAGTGGACTAAAAAATATTAATAAAATAAAACGAAACAAGCGCATAGTTATTTATTCTAGGTAAGGTGACTGATAACTTAAAATTAACATTGCACAATAATAAAGCCAAATTTTTTCGACAGGTACTAGCGACAATAAGACGAGCGGAGTATGATATGCAGTAACCTAGTAATTTAGTCAAGTATACCGTCTTATGATCAATATTTCAGAAACAGCGCAAAGTCACTTTGCAAAATTATTAGCCGATCAGGCTGAAAATACAAAAATCCGCGTATTCGTAGTAAACCCAGGTACGGCACAAGCTGAGTGCGGTGTTTCTTACTGCCCTGAAGATGCGGTTGAAGATACAGATATCCATCTTGAATTTAATGGTTTTGATGCCGTTGTTGATGCTGAAAGTGCACCGTTTTTAGGCGAAGCTGAAATAGACTTTGTAACTGATAAAATGGGTTCTCAATTAACTTTAAAAGCACCAAATGCAAAAGCTAAAAAGTTAGGTGATGATGCATCACTAGAAGCACAAATTCAGCATATGATCGATACTGAAGTAAATCCACAGTTAGCAAGTCACGGCGGCCAAGTAAGCCTAGTTGAAATTGCTGATGATATCGCTATTTTACAGTTTGGTGGTGGTTGTAACGGTTGTTCTATGATTGATGTTACTTTAAAAGAAGGCATCGAAAAAGAAATGCTAGCTAAATTCCCACAAATTAAAGGTGTTAAAGATGCAACAGACCATAATCCTGGTGAGCATTCTTATTACTAAGCTGTGAAATTTAAAAATACAATATATCGCCTCGGCTCAACCCCTAAGTTGAGTTTAAGGCGATTTTTTATTGGCATAGTGTTATTTGCCATCAGTGCAGGGCTAATTATATTTGGTTATTTGCACCTTGCTTTATTACAACTTCCAGGTTTAGTTTTATTACCTATCGCTTTATATTTTGCCATGTATGGCTATTTAGGCATATTTGCTAATCGCTTTTCACAAATATTAAAAGATCGTGAAAAACTCAATAAAGACCTTTTTTAAATGAGTTGCCCAGTACGTTTTAAATCGTGATACCTTTTGATTAAGGTTAACCCTCTCAATAACATAAAGCTGCTCATTGCTGCCCATAAAGCATGATTACCCCACGATTCTAATAGTAAAAATACCCCAAAAAAGCCAAATATACTCGAAACTATCATGGCATTTCGCATATCTTTAGCCCGTGTTAACCCGATAAATACACCATCAAATATAAAACAAAAGACAGCTATCATAGGTAGTAATACAGACCAGATGACATAGTTTTGTGCTGTGGCTATGACTTCTGGGATATCAGTTAATAAAGCGATAAGTTCATCACCAAATACAGCAAACCCTAAACTATATAAAATGCTAAATAATACACCCCAAAATAAACTGATATTAACCCATAGCTTTAATTGTTTAAGGTTTTGTTGGCCTTTGGCTTCGCCAACTTTGGCCTCTACCGCATAAGCTACGCCATCTAATGCAAAACTTACCAGTAATAAAAAGTTTAACAAAATGGCATTGGCGGCTAAAACATTGTCACCTAAACGACCACCGTAATACGTGATAAAGGCAAAACAGATTTGTAAAAACAATGAACGAATAAATATATCGCGATTTAAACTCAGGGTTTCTTGTATATGTGTTAGGGGCTGAATAAATGTTTTAGACCAAGATAAACCATGCTTGTTAAGTAGTTTGGTCACTATCATTAAGCCAAAAATAAGCGATATATAATCAGAAGCAACAGATGCCCAAGCAGCACCGGCTACAGCAAAGTCGAGCCAAACAACTAAAATCACATCTAAAACAATGTTTGTGATATTTGCTACCAAGAGTAAATAAAATGGCCCTTTGGCGTATTGCATGCCTAACATCCAACCTAATAATACTAAGTTAGCCAGCGCTGCAGGAGCGCTCAATATACGGATTGAAAAGTAGATTTGTGCTTGTTCTAAGGCTTCATTAGACGCGGTGATATGATTTTGTAAAATATAGGTTATGAGTGGCTGTAAACATAATAAAAAAATAGAAAAGCCAAAAGATAATATTAGGCCTTTTTTGAGTACTGCCATTTGCTCAAGTTTATCTTGGGCGCCAAAGGCATGCGCTGCTAATCCGGTGGTACTCATGCGTAAAAAGCCAGACAACCAAAATATTAAGCTGATCACCATAGAGCCAATGGCGACACCGGCTAGATAAAACGAATTATCTAAATGCCCAATCACAGCTGTATCAACTAAACCTAACAAAGGCACCGTAATATTTGATAAAATCATAGGCCAAGCTAAAAGCAGTAAGCTTTTATGATGGGTCAAATTACTTTTACTGAATAGGTTTTTATGAAAATGTTGCACAAATTTAAACATGTATTAAGACTAACCTTATTACTACAGCTATGTTTTTTATCAAATAACGCTATGGCGAGTGTGATTTTACAATATCATCATGTCAGCGAGACTATGCCTGCAGTGACGTCAATTAGTCCTGCTGATTTTGAAGCGCATATGACACACCTAAAGCAAAACAACTTTAATGTGATTTCCTTACCAGATTTGTTATCTCAGCTAAAAAAGGGTGAAACCTTAGCTGATAATACGGTTGCAATTACTTTTGATGATGGTTACAAAAACAACTATACCACCGCTGCGCCAATTCTTGAAAAGTTTAATTTTCCATACACCATCTTTGTAAACCCAAAAATGATAGATGAAAAGAAATCTTATGTAATGACATGGCAGCAAATTCGCGAATTGACCAAAAAAGGCGCCACAATCGCAAATCACAGTGCTGAGCATTTATACCTGCATCAAAAGCTTGAAAATGAAACATTAATACAATGGCAAGACCGTATTAAAAAGGACTTAATACAGTCCGAAGAGCGCATTAAACAAGAAACGGGTCATAATTATCAATATTTAGCTTACCCTTATGGTGAGTTTAATCATGAACTACAAAATATCATTAAAGATATTGATTTCATAGGAATAGGCCAGCACTCAGGTGCTGTGGGTATTCATAGTGACTTTAGTCGTTTACCGCGTTTTCCGGCTTCGGGTATTTACGCAAATTTAAAAACATTAAAAACCAAATTAAAATCTTTACCTTTTAGTATTACAGGGCTGACAAATAGTGAATCAGTTACAGTTAAAAACCAGCCAAGTTTAATTATGCAGTTAGCCGTCGAAGATTTTTATAAATCACAATTTGCCTGTTATGTATCGGGTCAAGGCAAAGCGACTATCAAATGGTTGGATAACAAAGCTGCTGAATCAGGTTTACCTGATAATGTTAAAAGTGTTGAGATAAGTCCTGAAAAACCATTAGGTAAAGGGCGCTCTCGGTATAACTGTACTGCACCATCAATCAGTAAAAAAGGACATTTTTATTGGTTTTCACAACCTTGGGTAGTGAAATAAATAAACCTTTTTTAGTATCCAACATTAAATAAACTAGTATCGCATTATTTTTATGTATGTCAGGTTTTAATGTAACGTATTGATTTTTAAGTGTTGTCATATTAATGTCAGATAAAAGTCGTACCAATATTAGTTAACTTTGTTTGATAATTCATTTCGAACAACAGAAAAGGATATATAAATGATCGTTCGAAAACTCAGGCTGCAACGTGCATGGTCTCAAGAGCAATTAGCACAATTGAGTGGGTTAAATATTAGAACCATTCAGCGAATCGAAAGAGGCCAAAAAGCGGGTCTCGAATCATTAAAATCTTTAGCTGCTGTTTTTGAAATCCAATTAACTCAATTACAGCAGGAGATGGAAATGAATACGAATATAAATACTGAAAGTAATACTGAATCAAAAATGACTGAAGAAGAAAAGAAAGTCCTAGAGCATGTAAGAGACATAAAAGGATTTTATTCCCATTTAATTAATTATGTTTTAGTTGTAGGTGGTTTATTCATTTTAAACTACTTTATAAGTCCAGAGTATATTTGGGCTTGGTGGGCTGCGCTAGGTTGGGGCATAGGTGTGATCTCACACGGATTAAGTGTATTTGAAGTGTTTAGTTTGTTTGGTGCAGATTGGGAAAGAAAGCAAGTTGAAAAAAGACTGAAGCGAAAACTATAACCTAGTTTATTTTATAGTAAAAAAGCGCTCAAAATTACTGTAAGCGCTTTTTTACTTTTATAGATAAAAAGCAAACTAACCCGTAATGATGGTTCTTAAACCATATTCTAAAATCTTACCTGTTGTGGTTTTCATGCTTAAGGTGGTTACTTCTACTTGTTCATTGGCAACAAGCGCTTTAGTGGCTTTACGAATTTTTTCTTCGTCTAATCTAGGTGAGTAAGTATTGATTACAATAAAGCCGCCTGGTTCTTTTAGCTCTAAAGCAGCAGCTAATAGTTCAGGGAATTTATTTTCTATTTTCCAACGCTCTTTTTTAGCGCCTATGCCAAACGCTGGTGGATCCATTACAATACCGTTGTACTTTTTACCGCGCTTTATTTCACGTTGTGCAAATTTAAGTGCATCTTCATGTATCCAATGAATATCAGATAAACCTGATGACTGCATATTCTCATTGCCCCAAGAGATCACTTGTTTTACAGAATCACAGTGAAAAACATCAGCGCCTTTAGAACGGGCAGCAATTGAGGCTGCACCAGTATAAGCAAATAAGTTTAAGAAACGATCGCCATCATTTAAGTTATCTGCGATGAAATCCCAGTTAACTCTTTGCTCTGGGAATATACCTACGTGCTTGAACTTAGTCAGCTCTATATTAAGTGTTAACTGCTTAAATTGAATCGCCCACTTAGTAGGTGCATCTGCTTTTAAGGCCTTCCAAGTTCCAGCGCTTTTTGAACTTTCTACAAACTCAAAGTGTGCGCTATCTAACCATTCTTTTTCACTTAATACTGCTTTAAAATAAGCATTCATATCAGGACGAATGGTGATAATGTCACCCCAGCGTTCTAGCTTTTTCTGGTTGCCAGCATCAATAAGTTCGTAATCATTCCAATGCTTGGTAAAAGTTCTTTTCATAGGGCGACTGCAGCGTAGTTTAATAAATAATTAGGGCGACGATTGTACAATATAATCCAAGTCAGGTCTTGTGTTTTGCCTGACTCTATTCGTTAAAGGTTAGCTCAAATACATATGTTTTTGTGAAAGTGTTTTATATTGGCTTGTGGTGGTTTTTTCTAAATTCCGAGGGTAACTCGCCAAATAACAGCCGAAACTGTTTACTAAAATAACTGTGATCGGTAAAGCCGACTTTATCACCTACCTGTGAAATGTTTATATTGCTTTCTATTAACAAGCGGCGTGCGTTTTCAAGACGAACTTCATTTATGAACTGTTTTGGCGTTTTACTTAAATACTTTTTAAAGCGCCTTTCTAATGCACTAATTGATAAATGCGCAACATTGGCAAGCTGCTCAATAGAAAACTGGTTGTGATAATGTGCTCGAATATAATCAACAGGTGCTTTTATCGCTTCAAAGCCAGATAGCGCCATGGCTTGTTTTTGCAAATGTCGTGTAATGCCATACGAGCCTATGATGTCACCTGTTTTACTCAATAGTGGCCTTTTTGACGTGACATACCAAGCTGTATCGCCTGTTTGTGTCATATTTACTTCTAATCTATCGGTCACGCTTTGCCCTGAAATGATTTTGTCATCATCGCGCATAAATTGCTTAGCTACATGGGCGGGTGAGAAATCAAAGTCACTTTTACCTACAATCTGAGACAACCTTTTTACTTCTTGGTGCTCTATAAAGGCTTGATTAGCATGAATGAAGTGATGATTTTCATCTTTAATCCAAAACAATACTCCAGGTAATAAATCAAACATATTGATAACTTGCTCTATGGCAACTTGGTGAAGAAACTTGTTATCTTTTTTAATACTCATGACCAACCTCTGTCTAAATAGGGTTTGTTAATAAATAATCAAACGCCGATTTTGTTGCATTGAAAACCGATTTAGTAATAACACATTTTTGTAGTTAACTTCTATAGTAGGGACTAGATTTTCAATGAATCAAAATTATTTTATTTATGATGAAAAAAATTAGAATGGGTATGGTTGGCGGTGGTCAAGGTGCATTTATTGGCGCAGTTCATCGTATTGCTGCATTTTTAGATGGTGATATTGAATTAGTGTGTGGTGCATTTAGCTCTGACCATCAACGTAGCATTGAATCAGGTAAATCATTGTATTTACCTGAGCAACGTTGTTATGCCACATATCAAGAAATGTTGCTAAGTGAAGCGCAATTACCTGCCCAAGAGCGTATGGAATTTGTGGTAATAGTGACACCTAACCATTTGCACTTTCCGATTGCCAAAATGGCGATAGAGCTGGGCTTTCATGTTATGTCTGATAAACCGGCCACCATCAGCTTAAATGAAGCGCTAGAATTAAAAACGATTATTGAGAACAATGATGCGCTTTATGGATTAACTCACACCTACACCGGATATCCATTAATTAAACAAGCCCGCCACTTAGTAGCACAAGGTGACTTAGGAAATATCACTAAAGTTGTGGTTGAGTACAGTCAGGGCTGGTTAGCATCAAAAGAAGATGAAGCAAGTAAACAAGCAAGCTGGCGTTTAGATAAGACCAAGTCAGGGATCAGCTGTTGCATGGGAGATATTGGCGTGCATGCGGCCAATTTACTTGAATATGTATCTGGGATAACAGTAACTGAACTGTGTGCAGACTTAACTTCAACGGTTAATGGCCGCACATTAGATGATGATGGCACTGTATTACTTAAGTTTTCAAATGGTGCCAAAGGTGTGTTATTAGCTAGTCAAATCGCTTTAGGTGATGAAAACAACCTGAGATTAAGAGTATATGGCGACAAAAAAAGCATTGAATGGTCTCAGTTAGAACCTAATACACTTTGGCTTAAATCTAGTAATGAACCTACTCAAATGATCCGTGCAGGCGTTGGTCAAATGTGTGATGCAGCACAGCAAGCGTTGCGTACTCCGGCTGGTCATCCCGAAGGTTACCTTGAAGCATTTGGTAATATTTATTCTAATTTTGTGAAACAGATCAGAGCTAAAAAAGCCAACCTTGTTTGTGATAATCAGCTATTTGATGTACCAGGAATAGATGAAGCGATTCGTGGTATGGCATTTATAGAAAATGTAGTGACTGCAAGTCAGTCAAATGAAAAATGGCAAGCATTTAAAATAGAGCAAAACTTGATTTTGGAGAGCCACTAATATGTCGCAAATTAAAGGGCCAGGTATATTTTTAGCGCAGTTTTGTCAAGACGATGCGCCATTTAATAGCTTAAAAAACATTTGCCAATGGTCGGCAGATTTAGGTTATAAAGCAGTTCAAATTCCAACATGGGATAAACGTTTATTTGATTTAGAACTTGCTTATAAAAGTGACACTTATTGTGACGAGATAAAGGGCATAGTGACTGATGCAGGTATGAGTATTAGTGAGTTATCTACACACTTGCAAGGCCAGTTGGTTGCAGTGAATCCGGCTTATGATCAACAGTTTGATGCCTTTGCACCTGATGAAGTTAAAAATAATAGTAAAGCCAGAACACAGTGGGCAATTGACCAAGTTTCTATGGCTGCAAAAGTGAGCCAAACTTTAGGTTTAAATGCTCATGCTAGTTTTTCAGGTGCCTTGTTATGGCATACAGCTTATCCATGGCCACAACGTCCTGCGGGCTTAGTTGAAGACGGCTTTAATGAATTAGCTAAAAGATGGCTACCTATACTTAATAAGTTTGAAGATGCAGGTGTTGATTTGTGTTATGAGTTACACCCAGGTGAGGATTTACATGATGGTGTGACGTTTGAACGCTTTTTAGCTGCAACAGATAACCATAGCAGAGCCAAAATCCTTTATGATCCGAGCCACTTTGTACTACAACAGCTGGATTACCTTAGTTTTATCGATATTTATCATGAGCATATTAAAGCCTTTCATGTAAAAGATGCTGAGTTTAGACCTAATGGGCGCAGTGGTGTTTATGGTGGATATCAAGATTGGCAAGAACGTCCCGGGCGGTTTAGATCTCTTGGAGATGGCCAAATAGATTTCAAACAAATCTTTAGCAAATTAACCCAATATGGTTATAACGGTTGGGCTGTGCTTGAGTGGGAGTGCTGTTTAAAAGATTCAACTGATGGTGCAAAAGAAGGTGCACCTTTCATTGCGCAGCATTTAATAAAAACACCCGAATATGCATTTGATGACTTTGCAGCAAGTGACATTGATGAGTCTTTAAATCGCCGTATTTTAGGCCTCTAGGATAAACTTATGTTAGATAAAAATAATAAAAACCGTTTATACATAGCAAGTTGCTTAGCACTCACAGTAACTGCCATGACATTTGCTATTCGAGCAGGCATTTTAGGTCAGCTTAGCCAAGATTTTGCTTTAAGTGATACACAACTTGGTTGGATTAACGCGATGGCATTTTTGGGTTTTCCTGTAGCAACTATGCTGGGAGGTTTACTTTACAATACGTTTGGCGCTAAAAAGTTAGTTATTATTGCTTTTATTGGGCACCTTGTTGGCTTAACACTCACTATATCAGCTGATGGGTTTTGGTTATTGCTTATCTCTAGCTTTTGCATTGGGTTTGCTAACGGTGCAGTTGAGGCTGCATGTAATCCACTGATTGCAGATATGTATCCTAATCAAAAAACGACCATGTTAAACCGTTTTCATGTGTGGTTTCCGGGTGGCATAGTGATAGGTGCGCTTATTTCTAAAGTCATGACAGATATGAGTTTTGGCTGGCAGTCTCAAATTGCTGTTATGTTAGTGCCAACTGTGATTTATGGTTATCTGATTTTAAGTCAGAAATTCCCTGAAACCGAAGCTATTCAAACATCTACTGTTGAAAATATTAAAGGCTTATTTTCCCCGATATTTTTATTTATGGCATTTTGCATGACTTTAACAGCAACAAGTGAGCTAGGCACGCAGCAATGGATAGAGCGAATTTTAGGGGCGTCGGGCGCTTCACCTATGTTGATTATGGCGATGATCACAGGTGTTATGGCTGTTGGGCGTTACTTTGCTGGCCCTATCGTGCATAGGTTAAACGCTTATGGTGTGTTGCTTTACTCTGCGATAGTTACAACCTTAGGCATTTATTTAATGAGTACGGCAACTGGCAGCATGGTTTATTTAAGTGCCTTAATATTTGCATTAGGCGTGACTTACTTTTGGCCAACTATGATTGGATTTGTAGCAGAGAATATTCCGCAAACGGGTGCTTTAGGTATGTCGATTATGGGCGGTGCAGGTATGTTTGCAGTGAGTATTTGGAATCCAATTATTGGCAACTGGATAGACGAAGCAAGACAACAAGCGAAAGCTGTGAGCACTGAACCTGAATTAATCGAATTGGCTGCAGGGCAGGCCACTTTACAAAACTTAAGCATTTTTCCATTGGTACTTATTTTTGCTTTTACAGGGCTGGCGCTTTATATGCGAAAACAACAAGCAAAACCTATGTGCGAAAAAGTCTCTTAATAAACGAATTACAGATATAAAAACAGGGGTAACAATGAAAACAATACACAGTAGATGGATCCCAACAGCTTGGTTAAAGCTTGTTAGTGGATTTTTATTATCTACGTTAGCAATGGTAAGTACCGCAGCTGATAATCAGCTTTCAACTAAAGAGCAGGCGCAGGGGTGGCAATTGCTTTTTAATGGTAAAGATATGTCTCAATGGCGTAACTTTAAAAAACCAGGTGTTAATTCAAAATGGGTGATAGCGCAAGATGCTATGCATTTATCTGCTGGCGGTGGTGGCGACTTGATGACCCAAAAACAATATAAAAACTTTGAATTAAAACTCGATTGGAAAATAGCACTAGCAGGTAACAGTGGTATTTTTATACTGGCTGATGAACTTGGTAAACATATTTATTCTCATGCGGTTGAAGTACAAATTTTAGATAATGAAAGGCATTCAGATAACAAAATTGATTCGCACTTATCTGGCTCTATTTATGATATTGCCGCTTCGCCAAAAGCAGCTCATAAAGAAGCTGGACAGTGGAATAGTGTATATATTCGTATTAATAATGATGTATTAACGGTTAAACAAAATGGCATTAAAACTGTTGATATTCTAGTTGGTGGCAAGCAATGGAATGACTTAGTTGCTAAGAGTAAATTTAAAACATGGCAAGGTTTTGCAAAAGCACAAAAAGGCCATATAGGTTTACAAGATCATAGCGACCCTGTGTGGTTCAAAAATATCAAAATCAGGGAGCTTAACTAATGAGTGAATTAAACTACGACGTGATAGTTGTTGGCTCTGGTGCTGGTGGCGCCATGGCAGCTTACACGCTTACTAAGTTAGGCCATAAAGTATTAATGTTAGAAGCAGGTCGTGATTACGATCCTAAAACTGAAACGCCTATGTTTAATACCAATGGTGATGCACCATTAATGGGTTCTGGTAACGTAGATAAAGACTTTGGTTTTTATGATGCCACCGTAGATGGTGGTTGGACTGTGCCTGATGAGCCTTATACAACAGGGCCTGATAGCGAGTTCTTATGGTGGCGTGCGCGTATGTTAGGTGGTCGCACAAATCATTGGGGTCGTTATTCATTACGTTTTAGCAAACACGACTTTAAGGGCTTTACCCGTGATGGTTTAGGCGCAGATTGGCCATTTGAATATGACGATATTTCACCTTGGTATGATAAAACCGAAGAACTAGTTGGCATTTGTGGTACCAATACGGGTTTAGATGATATGCCAGATTCTCCCGAAGGCGTATTACAGCCACCACCAAAACCTCGTATTCCTGAATTACTGGTTTCAGCTGCAGCTAAAAAATTAGGCATACCAACAGCACCTATGCATAGAGCTGTATTAACACGACCTAAAGATGATCGCCAAGCGTGTTTTTATGCGACTTCTTGTATTAGAGGTTGTTCTATTGGTGCAGCATTTCAAACAACCACCTCTTTACTGCCTATGGCAAAAGCGTCAGGTCGTTTAACGATAATTACTGATGCTATGGTGAAAGCGGTTAATGTAGATGATAAAGGCAAAGTAAACGCCATTACTTACATAGATAAAAAAACGAAACAAACCCATAAGCTAGACGCTAAAGTGATTATTTTAGCGGCTAGTGCATGTGAATCAGCTCGTATATTATTAAACTCTAAAAGTGAGTCTCATCCTCAGGGATTAGCGAATTCGAGTGGCCATGTTGGTAAAAACATCATGGATTCAACAGGAGTGAGCTTTGGTGCCCATATTCCAGCACTTGAAGGCAGACCTAAATATAATGAAGATGGACATACCGCTAATCATTTGTTTATTCCTTGGTGGGGTCATAAAAAGCAGGAAAATAAAGAATTAGATTTTCCTCGTGGTTATCATTTTGAAATAGGGTCAGGCTTTCGTGCACCAGGGTCTTGGGTAGGCGGAGATTTAGACGGTTATGGTAAACCACTAAAGGAGATTGCCAAGCAAGCCTATGGTACTTATGTTGGATTAGCATTACGTGGTGAAATGCTGCCAAATGCAGGCTCTTACATGGAAATTGACGAAGAAGTTAAAGATAAATGGGGCATTCCAGTGGTTAAGTTTCATTGGAAGTGGTCTGAACATGAGCTTAAACAAGTTGATCATGGCCTAAAAACTGCCAAGAAAATACTCGAAACTATGGGCGCAAGTTTTACTAAGCCATTACCAAAAGCTGAAGATGCCATTCTTAAAGGCGGCCAAATTATTCATGAAGTAGGTAGTACGCGTATGGGTGCTAATCCAAAAGAGTCTGTAACCAATCAATGGGGACAAACATGGGATTGCGATAATGTATTTGTTATGGATGGCGGCGTATTTGCTTCTAATCCACATAAAAACTGTACTTTAACCATAATGACTTTAGCTATGCGTAATTCGACTTGGTTATCTAAGCAATTAGTGAATGGAGTTTTATAAAATGGGGATAATAAAAGCAAACTATTCTAGTGAAAAGCCATATCAAAGCGGCTTAACACGTAGAGATGCCTTAAAGTGGATGGGCGCTTTATCTCTTGGTGCTGCAGTACCCGCTATTTCAGGGTGTAAAACAACAATTGCGACTGCAAACAAAGGAAATTGGCCACAGCTTAAGCTACCGCCTATTACTGCAAAGGGATATGGTAAAGATCCTATATTACTTGCACCAAAAACACTTTATTGGCCAAAAACACTCACGTCTGAGCAATTAACTTTAGTGGCTGTTATATCAGATATCATTGTGCCACGAGAAGGTGATATTCCATCAGCAACACAAGTGAAAGTGCCAGATGTAATAGATGAATGGGTAAGTGCCCCTTATGAAAGACAACAAGCAGATAGAGTTGAAATATTAAATTTACTGGCTTGGCTTGATGATGAATCAGCAAGACGTTTTAATCGTTTATTTGTTGATATCAGTGCAGTACAGCAACTTATAATAATTGATGATATTGCCTTCAAAAAAGCAAAATTAGGTGATGAGTTTATTCATGCAGTCAATGCATTCGCTCGATTACGCCAATTGGTTTTAGCTGCATTTTTCTGTAGCCCAGAAGGCACTAAAGATATTGGTTATTTAGGTAATAGGCCTATCGCAGGAGATTACCCAGGACCTACAGAAGAAGCCATGGAACATTTAGATCAAGTATTAAATGAATTAGGTTTATCTTTATAAGACACATAACTTATTAACCCTTAATCCCCTCAAAATAAGTCAGTACTTAGTTATTTGTATTCTTATATAAATAATTAAGTACTGGCTTAGTTCTTTATTGCGCTCTATAAAATCATTAAGTAAATTAAACTTAACTTGCCCTAAGCCTTTATTTATATGGTGTCGGGTTAATGTCGGGCGAAAGTCAGGTAATACTCATAACCGACAGTAAATAAATTAAGCAATACTTTTGATTCTTAAGTACAGAGGCAAAAATTAATGATTCTAAAAGAACTACGTTTAAGCAAACACCTATCACAAGAGCAGCTCGCTCAAATGTCTGGGTTAAATGTGAGAACAATTCAACGCATTGAAAGTGGTTCAAATGCGAGTTTAGAATCGCAGAAATGTCTTGCTGCTGCACTTGATGTTGATATAACAACTTTGAATCAGGAGAAATTTAAAATGGATAAAAAATCAGATAACTGGGAAGCCTTACCTTTTATTTTAAAGTGCTGGTTTGTATTTAACTTTTTACAAGTAAAGCCAAGTCGAAGGTCTGCTGTGAGAATAGAAGTCACTGGTCATATTAGTGGTTTTATTTTTTGTTGTTTAGGCTTAATAAATGAAGCAGCCTTAGCTGGTGGTTTAATTATGCTTTCAATTGCATACCTATATCATTGGTTAAGATGGCAAGGTGATAAATATGGTATTTGGTATGATTCAGAGTCAGGCTAAGGCGTACTCTATTTTTATAATTCAAAATATGCGATTAAAAAAATACAAAATGCAACTACGATTACTGGCACAATTAAATAAAATATAAAGTTTGCAATGAATTTATTATTTTCTCTGAAGTTTAAGATTGCTACATAAGTTGCATGAAATAACGGAAAGGTAAATTTAGCCCTAAATAATATAAATGCAGCAATTAAAAACTCAAGTCTAATCATAAACCAGTATCGTCTGGGATCATCGTCTATGTGTGCTTCTTGGTAATTCGCACCGTATAAGCCTGTACTAAACGCTGTGCCTGTGAGTAAGCCTATCAAGGGTAGCATCGCTATAAACATTGCAGCAGCCAACATTGGCAGGCATATTTTTTTTCGCATTTGTATTAATTTCATATTTACCAATCATCCATGATTATTATTAAAAGCTATATATTTTAAGCTTTTTATCGTTATAAATGGCCAGTTCTCGCTTTGTTGGATTAAGACTATAACTAGTTGTTGGCTCATTTATATCAAATAGCTTTGTGAACTTATTTTCCTTGATTTCATATAACACGAGTTTTTTTTCTGCATTAGGAGATTCATCTAATAGGGCATATTTTCCATCAGCAGAAAAGTTAGCTTTACTGGTAAGTTTCACACCTTTATCATTAACTAATACAGCATGTGCTTTATTATCTTGCCAGCTGATGTTGTACATTTTTCCCTCTGAAAAAAGCCAAGTCTGATCATAGAATTTTTCAAGGTAAATAGAATCGTTATATTCTATTTTTTGTTTTAAAATTTTATTGTTTTTGTAATCCCAAAATCTCAATGTATTACCAACGGTATAGGTAATAATAGACTTTTCTTCATTCAGTATTTTATGTGAAGTAATATCGCCATTGACTTCAGTTTTATTTATCAGATTAGCATTGGCTAATGACCAGGCTTTTAACATTGAGGTATCAAAAAACCAAGACGCTACATCACGACGAAAAGTGAGGATTTCATCACCTATTTCGAATTCTAAGCTTGGACCAAATGCTTCTATATCTAACCACAATGTTGGTTTAGTGAGTTGAAGTAAATTAGATATTTCATAACTGCCAGATAATATATATTGTTCGGATGGGTTAACGTGCAAACCATAGGAGGTTGGAAACTTAACTTGCTCTAGCAGAGATATCTCTCCCTGATTTGATAGTGTGGTTAGTGTATTGCCTGCAAAAAAATAAATAGAATCTTGTCCAGATATTAGTCGATCACTGTTAACATATCCTTGAAATTGTAAATCTTTTATATCACCTTGTACGGAGATTAAACAAGCTTGTTTGTCGCCAACATTAAGTAATAAAAACTCACCGTTCGGTGTATAAATTACTGTTGGAGCGTAAGTTTCATGCTTAATTAACAGCTCATGTTTTAAGGCTAATTCAAATGCAGAAGTATTTGTACTGACAAATATTATGCTAATAGAAAGTAATAAACAGTAAAGTATTTTCATTATGAAGCCGCCACAAAACCATAGTAATAAGTCATAAAATCACCCAAAGTTAGGTGTTCTTTACGATTGAATATATGTAACGGTACTTTTCCATTTTCTCTACCCCAAGTTGCAGCATGTAAACTAATCTTTTTATCTAAATAAGAGTCTAAATCGGATGATTGAATGTGATTTATTGATTTACCATCGACTAAAATATTACTGGTTAATACTACCCAATGATTTGGTACAGCATTCAGCTTGATTGGTAGAGTCATCATTTTAGCACTGATTAAAAAGCACACCGACTTGTTGGCGCCATAGAGGCGCTGTGCTTTTTTTAAATTATCAAAACTAGCTCTGTGACTAATACTGGTATTGTTTTCAACAGAGTTAAATAGTGTTTTTCTAAACCAGTCAGCCATATCTCCAGGAAAAGTAATACCACCTATAGCATCATCTAAATCATCGAAATTAAAAAAGGAGTTTGATGAGTCGCATAAACTCGCTAACGAAATCCAGTCTACAGGGGCGATTTTTCTTGAGTTCATTTTGGTATTTAAACACGCTTGAGAGGGTTTTACATGTAACTTGCCTAAGTAAGCTTGCCCTAAAGTCCACAAATCAAGCATATATTTAGCGTAATAATTGGGATACTTTGAAGCAATGCAATAGAAAAATGCATTAGGTCCACATAGGTATACGTGCTCTTGATTAATCAAATGTGGCTGTTTGATTCTGTCTTTGACTGCTTCAATAAAATCAGAATGTGATAGTGAGTTGTTAAACTTACAGCTCGGTTTTTTTGCCAAAAACTGATTGAACTGTAAAGTATAGTGTTGTGGATTTTGAGAATTACTTTTTAATAACTGAACTTGACTCATTTTATTCCTTTAAAACGACATTCCTTAATTGGGAACAAAATAACATGAATTTATACGAGTCTCAATTTGTTTTAAGTTTTTATGTAAAAGGTCAAAATTAAACTTCAATGCCCTGGGAGGAATGGCATTGAAGCATACTTTATAGTTTATAAAAATCTCTGACGAGCTTTTGTATATTGCTCATATGCAGATCGGTGACTTCACCGCCATTAGATAGGTAAATTAGCTCTATTTCTTGTTCAGGGTAAAACCTTAAAAGTGTATTAAAACTATCCCATAAGCCACTGTGGTCAAAACCATCTCGAATGGCAAAGCCATAGCCATAATCACCTACATTAACGAGATTCGCGTGCGGCTCTATCATTAACGCTAGCGTTTGTTGGTTCACAATTTGATGGTTTTTAAGGGCAAGGGTAAATTTACTTAAATCGTTAGCTGAGCTAACTTGTGCCATAGAGCCATAGGTATACATTTTGAAACCATGATAGGTATCTTTATCAGCAAAATTAAGTGCATCACCCATCTTTAAAGGCGTTGTTTCATCGGTGATATAACTGTTATGCATACCTATTGGTGTAAAAATGTTTTGCTGCATATATTCTGAAAAAGATAAGCCACTTACTCGGGCTACAATTTCTGCCAATAATACATAGCCAGTATTACTGTAATCACCTTTACTGCCTGGGGGGAATTCTAGTTCAGGTGTCTTTGCAAAAAATTGAATTAAACCTTGGTTAGTTAGGCCGCTATTACGCTTGTCACTCCATATATCATTTAAAAAATCAGGAATACCAGAACGATGCGTTAATAAGTGTTCTACAGTGATTGCTTGCCAATTACTTGAAAGCTCAGGAATGTAATCAAGCAGTTTATCTTCCATAGAGATTAAGCCTTGCTCATATAACTGCATAATTGCTAAAGCAGTAAAAGGTTTACTGACAGATGCTAAACGAAAGCCGGTATCACTATTAATACCAGTATTGGTCTGTTTATTTGCGAGACCTCTGTTGCTTTGATACACAACCACATCGTCTTTTTTAATAATGATACTGAGGCCAGGTTCATTAGGTGCGGAATTAGCATTAAGATAAGTATCTATGGTGCTTGTTATTGTATCTTGTACGCCTGTGACGTTGGTACTTACTGACTTATCTGAACTACCACCACAAGCACTTAATATTAAAACGCATATAAGATTAATGAACACATATAAGCTCGTTTTCATTTAGATTACCGATTATAGGTTATTTATAAATCAGTATTACAATTATTAACTTAGCTTGCAATTTTGGTGGGATAAGAGGTAATGCTTATGGTGTATAAATAATGGTCGCAGACTTTATGTTTTTTAACTTTCGCGTTAAATAGGTACATATTTTTTATTATTTCACGCCAATTTCACATTTACTTATTTAAAGTTGTGTTATCCAAAGAAAGGAAACTAACATGACAATCAAAAACTTATTTTCAGCTAAAGTATTAAAGGTAATTACGGGTGCGTTGTTCTTTTTAGGCGCTATTTATTATATGTTTTTTACTTTAGAAACAGAAAACCTCACTACTGAGCAAGTAGTTGATAGTTACAATTACACTGCTGTTGAAGATATGAATTTTCAGCTCAACGAGGTAAGCGAAAGATTATTTGAATTTAGCTATACCACTTTTGATGGTTCAAAAGTTAAAGGGCAAATTAATTACCCGTCAGAAGTGAAAGACAAATACCCAGTATTAATCGGCTTACATGCTAAAGGGCGCAGTTATCCGCGCTGGTGGACTGACTCGATAAAAGGGCGTCCTACTGTTACTCAAGTTAATAAGATAACGCAACAAGCATTGAATAAAGGGTATGTTGTGATTGCAATGGATGCGAGAAATCACGGTTCGCGTAAAGTAGCAGATAAATCTCTTCGCTCAATCATGTTAAATGTGAGTTTTTTAGGCAATAAAAAAGATTATGTTGAGATGATTAACCATACAGTGCTTGATCACCGTGTATTAATCGACTGGATTGCACAGCAAAAACAATTAGACATAAATAACACTCATGTTGCGGGTTATAGTATGGGCGCACAATTGAGCCTTTTATTAGCAGGTGTAGACAAACGCATCAGCAATGTTTTAGCAATTGTGCCACCACATATTGAAGATACTACAGCCTCAGTTGCACCTAAAAATGTTGTTTCTTTATTAAATAACCAAAAAGTGTGGCTAGTGACTGCTGATAATGATGAGTATGCCACTGAAGATGAAAATCAGTCTTTATTCAGTGCTATAACAGCCAGCGACAAAAAGCATATTGTTTTAAAAGGCAGTCATATATTACCTCAAGCATATGTAGATTCATTAGTAGACTGGTTTTAGGTGATATTAGGTGATATTAGGTGAGATAGAGCGATAGTTGGAAAATATCACTGCCGAAAGTGGCGAGTATTATTAATTAGCAAGCGTAAGCTGATACTGAGATTATAAAAGAATTGAGGTATCAGTTATGCAAACACAATTTATTATTAAGTCACTTATTCACCATAGCTTTGCTGATTTTATGCAGTTAAATCAAGAGGAATTAACTAAGCATAATGCAAAATGGATAACGGTTGATAGCAATCCTGGATATCCATGCCGCGTCTCTTTGGCTGAAGCAGAAATAGGGGAGAGAGTATTAGCGCTACCATTTACTCATCACGATGTAGATTCGCCATATCGCGCATCAGGTCCGATATTTGTACGTGAATATGCCAAAACTGCAGATATAAAACTAAATCAAATACCTGATATTTTAAAACAAAGATTATTATCACTGAGAGCGTATAACAGTAAAATATCATGTGTGATGCTGCTATTTTTAAAGGTGAAGAAAACTTAATTAAAGGCATTCAAAGCTTTTTTGAAAATCCAGAAATAACATATATACATATTCATAATGCCAATCCGGGATGTTTCAACGGTAGTGTAGAGCGGGTTTCGATAAAACATATTTTGGCATGAAATTCGAAAATCAATTATGGAGCTTACTACTTCTAATAAGGCTTGATATTAGAATGATTAAATGTCTAAAAGCTAATTTCATGTTAATTTAAATTTTAATTAAGTATCATTAATACTCAGACCCTCATACGCTTAAAAGGTTAGAAGTTGAATAAAAGAATAATGTTTCAAGTTACTGATGAAAAAGGATCTGTTATTACAAAAATAACAACTGAAGAATTATCTTTAACTGATCTAAAAGCTTTAAAATTTTGTTATGAGCCAATTTTCTTCCTTCAACCTATAACATATTCATTTGAATCTTTTGAAAGAAATATTAGTGACTTAAATGAATACATTAATCTTATATCGAATCCGGAATATAAATTATTTGATAAGACATTAAATCCAACAGCATTATTTACAACAATGTCAGGAGTTCAGCAAAAGTGCTCAAATATTCTAGCTTCAGCAAATGCATTCTTACTTTTTGTAGAAAAAAAGTTAAAGTCTAAATATGGTAAAGATTCAGAAAAATCAGTTGTATGGAATAAGTTTAGAAGAGATTTACATAAAGAAAATTTAGACTATCGTTTAATGTATGAACTTAGAAATTACTCTATTCATTACGGCTTACCTGTAACTTCACTTAAATATAATTTAGATGGATTAGCTAGTTCGAATCCATCTACAAAATTGATAGTTAACCTGTCTAAAGAAAAGCTACTTAATAGTAACTTTAATTGGAAGAATGTGCGTTCAGATATAAAGAGCTTACCTGAAAATAATAATTTAATTTCCATGGTATTTAATTATTCTGAAATAGTTAAAAAGATTTACAGTCATTTATTATTAGTATTAAAAGATGAATTAAAAGTAACAGAAGATAATTTTTCATCGTTTATTCAATATTATCAAATTCCTCCTAACTGTACCCCACATATTATTTCGGGTTTTAATATTCAAGGTGAATTAACTAATGTCGAAACAGAAGTCATTCCAATCAATGAATTAAATTGGATTTTAAGGAAAAATGTAACGAAAAAAGAATGAGTACAGTTTAAATATTATTGGGAAAATCTAATCAAAGTCGTGAAAGTTTAATTAAACCAATAATTTGATAATATCAGTTAGATGTACTTTGTTCTAAAAATAGAAACTATAGTTAGTTTTATATTAGGAGAATTAGTGGACTTAAAACCAAGTTATGGTTTTAAGTCCTTATTTCAATTTACTTCTTTAATTTAGCAAACGCATCCGCAAAGGCATTACCCATAGCGGCATTGCTAGACTCTTTTCTAGGCTTAGCTGTTTTAGGTTTAGCTTGATGCTGTGGCTTTCTTTGAGCATCGTTTGTTTGAGATTTATTTGCCTGTGGTTTATGGTTTTGCTTAGATTTAGGTGCTTGGTTAATATCGTCATCTAAACGCATGGTGAAGCTTATACGTTTACGTGCTACATCTACTTCTACCACTTTTACTTTTACAATATCACCGGCTTTTACGATTTCACGCGGATCTGAAATAAACTTATTAGTGATAGATGAAATATGCACTAAACCGTCTTGGTGTACGCCTACATCTACAAATGCACCAAAGTTAGCAACGTTTGATACTACGCCTTCTAAAATCATGCCTGGTTTTAAATCAGCTACTGTTTCAACACCTTCTTTAAATGTGGCTGTTTTAAATTGTGGGCGTGGATCACGGCCTGGTTTATCTAATTCTTCAATGATGTCTGTTACTGTAGGTAAACCAAACTTTTCATCTGTGAAGTCATCGGCATTAAGTGCTTTTAGGCTTTCGCTGTTACCAATTAATTGTGATACTTCGGTGTTGGTCTTCATTAAAATGCGTTTTACCACAGGGTAAGCTTCAGGGTGAACTGATGAGCTATCAAGTGGGTCGGTACCATTGCTTATACGTAAAAAACCAGCACATTGTTCAAAGGCTTTTGGCCCTAAGCGTGCTACTTTTTTAAGTTGGCTACGGTTAGTGAATACGCCGTTTTCGTCACGGTATTTAACGATATTTTGTGAAAGTGTTTTATTTAAACCAGAAACGCGGGCTAATAATGGCGCTGAAGCCATGTTGATATCTACGCCAACGCCATTTACACAATCTTCTACTACACCATCTAGGCTAGTTGATAATAAGCTTTGTGACACATCGTGTTGGTATTGGCCAACACCAATTGCTTTCGGTTCAATTTTTACAAGCTCAGCTAGTGGGTCTTGTAAGCGACGTGCAATAGACACTGCGCCACGAATTGACACGTCTAAATCAGGAAATTCATTTGCAGCTAACTCAGATGCTGAATAAACCGATGCGCCCGCTTCGCTGACCACAATTTTATTCATTTTTAAATCGCTTTCAGCTTTAATTAATTCAGCTGCTAGTTTGTCGGTTTCGCGCGATGCCGTACCGTTACCTATGGCGATTAACTCTACTTTATGTTGACGACAAAGTTGGCTTAAAGTACGTAATGATTTATCCCAATGATTTTGTGGTGCATGTGGGAATATTGTACAGTGGCCTAGCATTTTACCTGTTGCATCAACAAACGCTGCTTTAACACCAGTACGTAAACCTGGATCTAAACCTAAAGTAACACGTGGGCCAGCAGGTGCTGCCATTAATAAGTCTTTTAGGTTTTTCGCAAATACGTCTATCGCGCCATTTTCTGCTTTATCGCGCATGGCACCTAAAAATTCGTTTTCTAAGTGAAGAGATAGTTTTGCTTTCCAACATGTTTGCACAACGCTTAATAACCATTCACTTGCTGGGTTGTTTTTTAAATCGATATCAAAGTGTTTTGCAATGATGTTAATGCAAATGCCTTCAGGTCGTTCTGAACTTGGATCTGGAATTATTTTTACTTGAACTACGCCAGCACTACGGGCACGCAACATAGCAAGTGCACGATGAGATGGCACTTTTTTAAGGTTTTCTGTGTGTTCAAAGTAATCTTGATATTTAGCGCCTTCGTTTTCTTTACCTTTTATTAATTTGCTTTCAATAACACCGTATTGGTTTATTTGGCGGCGTAACTTAGCAAGTAACTTAGCGTCTTCTGCAAAACGCTCTATTAAAATAAACTTAGCGCCATCTAGGGCATCTTTAGTTTCAGAAATTTTATGCTCTGGATTTAAATATTTTTGCGCTTCGTTTTCAGGCGTTAATGACGGCTGCGAAAATAAGCTATCTGCTAACGGCTCTAAACCAGCTTCGATTGCGATTTGGCCTTTAGTACGGCGTTTAGCTTTAAATGGTAGGTATAAATCTTCTAACTCAGTTTTGCTGTTAGTTGCTTTGATATCTTGTTCTAACTGCGCAGTTAATTTGTCTTGCTCTTTAATGGTTTTTAATATGAATTCGCGTCTTTCTTCTAGGGTTCTTAAGTAACCAAGGCGCTGCTCTAATAAACGCAGTTGGGTATCGTCTAATCCGCCTGTTGCTTCTTTCCTGTAGCGTGCTATGAAAGGTACTGTTGCACCTTCATCTAATAATTGTGTGGCTGCAACAATTTGGTTTTCTTTAGCATTGAGTTCTTGTGCCAATAGAGATGCGATTTTACTCATTTTGAACCTATAAACTTATATTAGATGAAAAGGTCTGGAAAAAAGTTGGTTTTTTAAATTTAGCCAGAACAATTATGGATGCTAAATTTAAACCTAGAGTGATAGACCATAGAATGAATAAGATTGTCTCTGTAAGTGTTGCAAAAGTCCAATTTTAAAGCCTATTTGCATAAATAATTAATGTTTGTGTATTTGAAAGCTAATTGTAATTGCTTATGATGCCAAAGCATTCCATTTTTAATTGAAGATTTAAACTTTTGAAAACAAATTTAGTTACCCCAGAAGGCTATAGAAAGCTTCAAGAAGAAGAAACTTACTTGTGGACAGTTAAACGCCCAGAAATAACTAAAATAGTTTCTTGGGCTGCGAGTTTAGGTGATCGATCTGAAAACGCAGATTACACCTTTAATAAACGTGTATTACGCCAAATTGATAGGCGTGTAAGATATTTAAGAAAACGATTGCCAGACTTAAAGGTAATAGAATATTCGCCTGTGCAAGAAGGTAAAGTATTTTTTGGTGCAACAGTTGAAATTGAAAATGAGGCTGGTGAAGTGAAATCATTTAAAATAGTTGGGCCAGATGAAATATATGGCGATGAAAAAGAACCTTTAATTTCTATAGATTCTCCGATGGCAAGAGCACTATTAAAAAAGCAAGTAGATGATGACTTTATAGTGAAAACACCTGAAGGCGATAAAGAGTGGTTTGTAAATTCAATTGAATATGAAAAGTAGTTTATTTAAATGGTGAGATTTATGCTTAGTATGGCGTTAAATTAGGCTTTATGAAACTTTCCGTAACAAACTAAATCATAAAAGGATTTTTATTATGACCATTTTCTTTTATATTTAGTGCAGATAAATAATAAAAATTAGCTCGGAGTGGGATAATGGGACAGGAAACAACCAAAGTTTTAGTTGTAGATGATGATATGCGCTTACGCTCATTATTAGAGCGTTATTTAGTAGAACAAGGTTTTATTGTCCGCTCAGCTGGTAATGCAGAACAAATGGATCGCTTAATTGAGCGAGAAAATTTTCATTTGTTAGTTTTAGATTTAATGCTGCCAGGTGAAGATGGTTTATCTATTTGTCGTCGTTTACGTCAAAAAGAAAATGATATTCCAATCATTATGCTAACTGCAAAAGGCGACGAAGTAGACCGTATTATTGGTTTAGAGCTTGGCGCTGATGACTATATTCCTAAGCCTTTTAATCCGAGAGAATTATTAGCACGAATTAAAGCAATTTTACGTCGTCGTTCAGCGGATGTACCTGGTGCACCTGCTGCAGAAGAAAATAAAATTGAATTTGGTGACTTTAAACTGAATTTAGCAACACGCGAAATGAACCATGGTGATGAGATTATCTCGCTAACCAGTGGTGAGTTTGCGGTATTAAAAGCTTTGGTTACTCACCCAAGAGAACCACTTAGCCGTGATAAGTTAATGAACTTGGCTCGTGGTCGTGATTACAGTGCATTAGAGCGTAGTATTGATGTTCAGGTTTCTCGCTTACGTCGTATGATTGAAGAAGATCCTGCTAATCCTAGATATTTACAAACAGTTTGGGGACTTGGTTACGTATTTGTTCCTGACAGTGATGAATAATGCGGTTATTTCCGCGTAGTGCATTTGGGCAAACAGTCTTTTTTGTTGGTGCACTACTTTTAATCAATCAAATCGTTTCATATATATCAGTTACTTTGTATGTCGTAAAACCTACGATAGAACAAGTAACTTTAATGCTTTCTAAACAAGTTAAAACTGTTTTCATTGGTGTGAACGATGGTATTACTTTACCTCCTGAAGTTGCTGAAAAGTTTTATTTAGCAACAGGAACGGAAGTGATGAGCGAAGCCCAAGCATTCAAAAATGGCCTAGAAATGGCTTCTGAATATCCCATGCTGTCTAACATGATGTCAGAGCAATTAGGCGGACCCGCACGCGTTAGAATCAATCAAGCAAGTCAATTAGTCTATTGGGTAGAATCTCCTCAAGCGCCAGGTTATTGGGTGCGAGTGCCATTAATGGGCTTTCAAGAAACTCAGCTAGAATTCCTCACATTCTATTTAGCTTGTATTGGTGTATTAAGTGTTTTAGGTGGCTGGTTATTTGCGAGTCAGTTAAATAGGCCGTTAAAGTCATTGCAAGATGCAGCTGTAAAAGTAGGTGTAGGCGATTATTCGACTCAGCTTAAAGAGCGCGGTTCAATTGAAGTGATCGAAGTAACTCGTGCATTTAATCAGATGTCTAAAGGCATTAAAGAGCTTGAAGAAGACAGACGATTATTAATGGCTGGTGTATCGCATGATTTAAGAACACCTTTAACACGTATTCGTTTAGCAACTGAAATGATGTCTGATGATGAAGATTATTTACGTGAAGGTATTATTTACGATATTGAAGATATGAACGCGATTATCGATCAATTCATAGAGTATTTAAGACATCATAAAGTGGCTGAGTTGGTTAATGAAGACTTAAATGCTTTGGTGGCTGAAGTGGTCGCTTCAGAGCAAAAACAGCAAAGGGTGATCAATGCCGAACTTAATGAGAGCATACCAAATATTCCATTAAGCCATGTTGCTATTAAACGTGTAATAACCAATATGATTGAAAATGCACTGCGTTATTCTGATGATGATATTCAAGTGGTCACGGGTTTAGATAGATCTAAAAAATACGCTTATGTGGCTATTCAAGATAAAGGCCCTGGTATTCCAGAAAATGAACTTGAGCGTGTATTCCAACCATTCACTCAAGGTGACTTAGCACGCGGCAGTGAAGGTAGTGGCTTAGGTTTAGCGATTATTAAACGTATTGTAGATATGCATAACGGCACAGTAACATTAAGAAATATGCCTGAAGGCGGCTTAGAAGCAAAAGTTAGCTTCCTCGTTAAACAGTAAAATAACAAATCAAACTAAAAAGGGGTCGGAGTCAATTAACTGAAAATGGGTTAATTGACTCCGACCCCTTTTTTATTAGTTAGTAACCAGGTTAGTCATAATGCGCTGAATTTAAATGGCTTTATTCTGTTTAGTTTGTAAATCCAACAGATATTAACCATAAAGGGGCCTCAGTTATTTAACTTAAAATGAGTTAATGTACTCCGACCCCTTTTTTGAGGGCATTAAAAAAGGTTAGCCGTGGCTAACCTTTTTATTTGCTATGTAGCAATATTGATTATAACTGAGGACCAGCTGATACTAATGCTTTACCATTTTCTGTGTCAGTGAATTTCTCGAAGTTATTTACAAAGCGTTTTGCTAAATCTACTGCTTTGTCATTCCATACGCTTGCATCTTCGTAAGTCTTACGAGGATCAAGAATGTCACCTTCAACACCTTCTACTGAAGTAGGTACTTCTAGGTTGAACATTGGGATAACTGTAGTTTCAGCGTTATCAATTGAACCATCTAAGATAGAATCAATGATTGCACGTGTTGCTTTGATAGAGATACGTTTACCAGTACCGTTCCAACCTGTGTTTACTAGGTAAGCTTCAGCGCCTGCAGCTTCCATACGCTTGTGTAATACTTCAGCGTACTGAGTTGGGTGTAAGCTTAGGAAAGCAGCACCAAAACAGCTAGAGAAAGTTGGTGTAGGCTCTGTTATACCACGTTCAGTACCAGCTAGTTTAGCTGTGAAACCTGACAGGAAGTAGTATTCAGTTTGTTCTGGCGTTAACTTAGCTACTGGAGGTAAAACACCAAATGCGTCAGCAGTTAAGAAAATTACTTTCTTAGCGTGACCTGCACGAGATACTGGTTTTACGATGTTGTCGATATGGTGAATTGGGTAAGAAACACGTGTGTTCTCAGTTTTTGAGTTATCGTCAAAATCAATTTTACCATTCGCATCAACAGTTACGTTTTCTAATAATGCATCACGACGGATTGCATTGTAGATGTCTGGTTCGTTTTCTTTGCTTAGGTTGATTGTTTTCGCGTAACAACCGCCTTCAAAGTTAAATACGCCGTTATCATCCCAACCGTGCTCATCATCACCGATAAGTTCACGTTTTGGATCTGTAGAAAGCGTTGTTTTACCCGTACCAGATAAACCGAAGAAGATAGCTGTATCGCCGTCTTTACCAACATTAGCACTACAGTGCATAGATGCGATGCCTTGAAGCGGAAGGTAGTAGTTCATCATTGAGAACATACCTTTTTTCATTTCGCCGCCGTACCAAGTACCACCGATTAGTTGCACTTTTTCAGTTAGGTTGAAAGCAACAAAGTTCTCAGAGTTAAGACCTTGCTCTTCCCATTTATCATTTACTGTTTTTGCACCGTTCATAACTACGAAGTCTGGTTCGTAATTTTCAAGCTCAGCATCAGTAGGGCGAATAAACATATTCTTAACGAAATGTGCTTGCCATGCTACTTGAGTGATAAAACGTACTTTTAAGCGTGTTGCTTCATCAGCGCCACAAAAAGTATCAACAACAAATAAACGCTCGCCGCTTAGTTGAGTTGTAACTAAACCTTTTAAATGATCCCATGTTTCAGGAGTCATAGGTTTGTTATCATTTTTACCTTGATCAGACCACCATACTGTGTCGCGAGTTACTTCGTCACGAACAATATATTTATCTTTAGGAGAACGACCTGTAAAGATACCTGTGTCTACATTTACTGCGCCAAGTTCAGTTTCAACACCTTTGTCAAAACCTTCTAGGCCGGCTTTAGTTTCTTCTGCAAAAAGTAACTCATAAGATGGATTGTAAACAATTTCTGCCACATCATTGATACCATATTGTGACAAATCAATTGAGTTTTCTAAAGCGGTCATGCAAAAACACTCCTAACGTTTGAACGGGGTTTAGTTATAAAGAACGATTGTGAGATACGGCGCTAATTCTAGGTGATCGGTGGCTAAAACAAAAGCAATAAAAGGCGTTAAAACGTAGTTTTCAGGACTTTTTTTTATGACACCGGTATCATCTTTGAAATGTAACTTGAAGATTTTTAATGACAACGGTGTCAGATTTATTTGTTGAGCTATAAGTACTAAAAAACCGAGCAATGCTCGGTTTTTTATTATTATGAGAATGACTGTTTTAAACAGTCAATTCATCATTTCTCGTATTTAAAAGTTTACAACTAATGAAAAAGCGCCCTTACTTGGGACTCATCAAAAACGTAATTTTTAAGACAGTAGTGACAACTAATTTGAATGTCACCACTATTTTCTATTTCTTCTAATAAAGACTCAAGTCCAACATTAACTAATGCACCTGCAGTCTTATCTCGAGTACAAGTACATTTGTAATTAACTGCTTGTGGTTCAAATACCCTTGGGTTGTCTTCATGATAAAGGCGGGTAAGCACAGTCGTTGCATCTAGAGTTAATAGCTCTTCATCTTTAATGGTGTTTGTTAAAGCTTCAAGGTGAATAAAATCTTGCTCTGCTTTTTCTTTGTCGACAGGCAATACTTGTAAAAATAACCCCGAAACTTTAGCTGCACCTTCAGTTACATCAGTTGCAAACCATAAGCGTGTTGTTAATTGCTCTGATTGTGTGAAGTATTGCTCTAAACATTCAGACAATGTATCTGCATCAAGAGGTACGATACCTTGGTATCTTTCACCTTTTTTAGGCGTGATTGTGATAACCATATGACCTTTACCAATCAAATCTTTGATTGTTGTGCCTTTGATTTCATTTTGTAGGCGAGCAATACCGCGCATGTTTTGTTCATTATCACCATTTATTACAGCATATTTAACCGGACCATCACCTTGTAATTGAACAGCGATATCGCCTTCAAACTTTAACGTTGCAGTTAATAAACATGTTGCGGCTAATAATTCACCTAATAAATGTTTAACTGGATCTGGATAATTATGGCCTTCAATTATTTCATTAAACGTAGTGTTTAATTGAACTAATTCACCTCGAGCATCGAGGTTTTCAAAAATATATCTGTGTAATAAATCTTGCATCTTGAACTTGCCTATCTTTAATTTATATAGAGCAGAATTTTATTTCTGCAGTATTGCTATAATCTGGGTTTATTAAGCTGATTTTGACGTGCTTAACTTTGTTTAAACTGAATGATCTTTCTTCTTTGTTTCTTATCAGGCTTGCGCTCTGGATGTGGGGAAAAGAAACTATTGTTTTTTCGAGCTATGGTGTTTATTTCGCGTTGCTTAATGCTTTCATCAGACTCTTGATATAAAAGCTGCGCCTCTGGTGCACCACGCCTATGTTCTGATATTTTCAAAATAGTGATAATTTTTTCATCATGGTTTTGAGTTAAGGTGATTACAGCATTTAACTCTACTGTTTTACTGGCTTTACATCTTTGGCCATTATATTGAACTTTTCCGCCTTGAACCATGTCTCTCGCTATAGCGCGTGTTTTATAAAATCGCGCAGCCCAAAGCCATTTATCTAAACGGACTTTAAGAATTTCATTTGGCTGTGCTTTTTGATTTTTTGCCATTATAAATTAAATATCGCTGAGAAATTGCGCGAAATATAGCACAAAAAGGGAATTTTAAAAAGAGACTACATTTGTTTACTAAATAACAAAGCTTAGTAATTATAAGTGTTGGAAAGGGTTTTGTACCTTATTTTTCTGTTTCGATACAATATTCAGTATTAAGGCGCTTGTTGTATCAAAACAAGCGAGTTAAGATGTCATCGCTATTAATTATAAAAAATAAAGGCTATGCAGCAAAAATTACAACAATTTCAGCATTTAATTGCCAAGCTTCCCGAAAGGAAAATAAGTTTTACACTACTATTAATTATAGTGGTATATGTCGCTTATTTATCTGCGCAAGCTTTTTGGTTGATTTGGCCTAAACCTCAAGAATCAAATTCATTTATTAATAGCGCAAGTTCAAATTCAGCTAGCCGCAGCACATTAAATAGTTCAGATATCACAGCTATCAATCTTTTTGGTAAGGCGAATGCTCAGCCCGTAAAAAAAGAAGTAGAAGAACCTAAAGTAATAAATGATGCACCAGAAACCACATTGAATATCAATTTGACGGGTGTTGTGGCTGTTAATCAAGATGATAAAGCGGGTTTAGCTATTATAGAAAGCCAAGGTGCACAAGAGACATATCAAGTAGATGATGTTGTAAAAGGTACGCGAGCGACAGTAAAGCAAGTTTTTGCAGATCGTGTTATTTTACAAGTGCGTAGCCGATATGAAACCTTGATGTTAGATGGTTTTAACTTTTCTAAAACTGTAACAAGTACAAAAAGAAAGCAACAGAGTTCATCTCCTAGAAAAATCAAACAGAATTCACGTACTATCAAAGCCACTCAAAATACAGATGTAAAACGCGAAATTCGTGAAAAACGTGCAGAATTAGTAAAAGATCCAGGCAAGTTATTTGATTATATCCGTGTATCGCCATCGAGAGTAAATGGTGAATTAGTGGGATATAAATTAAGACCAGGTAAAGATCCCGCTTTATTTAGAAAAATGGGGTTAAAACACAACGATTTAGCAACATCAATTAATGGTTATATGCTTACTGATATGAAGCAAGCTATGGCTGCTATTAATGAATTGCGTACCGCACAATCAGCTACGATTTCAATTGACCGCAAGGGCGAGCAATTGGACGTATTGTTTAGTTTAGAATAATAGATTCGGAGTTTATAAGATGAATCACATGCAAGGCCGCCTAAAAAAAAGTACAAGAATTAAAAAAGGGTTGGCAAAATACGCCGCATTGATGCTTGCTATTGGAACTTCGCTATCGGTTGCTGCTGTAGAGTATTCGGCTAATTTTAAGGGCACCGATATTAATGAGTTTATTAATATCGTAGGTAAAAATTTAAATAAAACCATTATTATCGATCCGGCTGTACGCGGTAAAATTAATGTACGCAGCTATGAGTTAATGGATGAAAAACTTTATTATCAATTTTTCTTAAATGTATTAGAAGTACAAGGTATTGCTGTTGTAGAAATGGATAATGGCATACTAAAAATTGAAAAAAGTTCTAGCGCTAAAAAATCTAGCGTTCCAGTAATGGATGACAATGATGAAACCTCATATGGCGATATGATGGTGACACGTGTTATTCGCGTTAAAAATGTAAGCGTACAAGAACTAGGCCCACTTATTCGTCAGTTTAGTGATCAAAAAGATGGTGGTCACGTTACTAACTATAAAGATGCCAATGTAATGATGCTGACAGGCCATGCTGCATCGGTAAATCGTTTAGTAAAAATTATTCGCTTAGTTGACCAAGCGGGTGATAAGCAAGTTGATATTATTCGCTTAAAACATGCAACACCTGCTGATGTTGTGTCAGTAATTGAAAAAATCTACAAGCCTACTTCTGGTAAATCTAATATTCCTGCTTTTTTAATTCCAAAAGTCGTTGCTGATGAACGTACTAACAGCATCATTGTGAGTGGTGAAACGCAAGCAAGAGAGCGAGCATTAGAGCTAATAAAAAGATTAGATGGCGAACTAGAAAGCCAAGGTAATACTAAGGTTGTTTACTTAAATTACGCTAAATCAGAAGAGTTAGTTAAAGTTTTACAAGGTGTGAGCAAGTCTATTGCAGACGAGCAGCAGAAATCGAGTTCAAAAGCTAAAAGTCGTAATAATAAAAATCAAACGAGCATCGAAGCCCACGCAGAAACTAATGCGTTAGTGATTACAGCACAACCAGATGTAATGCGCTCACTCGAAAAAGTGATTGCTAAATTAGATGTGCGCCGTCCACAAGTATTGGTTGAAGCCATTATCCTAGAAGTATTTGAAGGTGACGGTATTAACTTGGGTTTTCAGTGGATCAGCGAACAAGGTGGCATGGTGCAGTTTAATAACGGCACAGTACCTGTAGGTTCGTTGGCAGTCGCAGCTGAACAAGCGCGAGATACAACAGTTACGAAAACAGTTGTAGGAGAAAATAGTGAATTTACCGAATATGATGAAACAATCGAAGGTGACTTAACCGCAGCAGCAAGTTTACTTGCCGGTGTAAATGGTATGGCTATGGGTATCATTAAAGGTGACTGGGGCGCGATTATTCAAGCCGCTGCAACCGATACTAATACCAATGTTTTATCAACACCTTCAATTACTACCATGGATAACCAAGAAGCTTCTATGATCGTAGGTCAAGAAATTCCAATTTTGACCGGTTCTGCAGCGGGTAGTAATAACTCAAATCCATTTAGTACTGTAGATCGTCAAGAAGTGGGTATTAAACTAAAAGTAACGCCGCAAATTAATGATGGCTCAGCAATTTTATTAACGATTGAGCAAGAAGTCTCTAGCATTAGTGGTTCTACTTCGGTTGATATTATTACTAATAAACGTGAATTTACTACAACAGTGCTAGCGGATGATGGCAAAATGGTTATTCTTGGCGGCCTGATTGATGAAGATGTTCAAGAAAGTGTTTCTAAAGTACCTCTTTTAGGTGACATCCCGATCCTTGGTCACTTATTTAAATCAAGTAGTACAACTAAACGCAAACGTAATTTAATGGTATTTATTCGTGCCAATATTATTCGTGATGACGTCACTATGAATAAACTTAGTCATGAAAAGTATAACTATCTACGTTCAGAGCAAGAAAAAATGGACGACAAAGGCATATCATTAATGCCTGGTTCTCAAACACCTGTGCTACCTGAATGGAACGATGAATTAGTATTACCGCCTACGTATCAAGAATTCTTACACGGTAAAAACAAAGAAGAGAAAAAAGATGACTGAGTTAGTAGCCGAAGTTTCAGTGGCTCCTAAACGTTTGCCTTTTTCTTATGCGCGTCGTTTTGGTGTGTTTTTGAGTCATGAACAGCAAGAAAATGAACTTACCCTTTTTTATAAAGGCGAGTTAAATCTTGAAGTATTGCTTGAAGCAAGACGTATTGCAGGGCAAAGTTTTACAGCTGTGCAGCTAAATGACGATGAATTTGAATTGCAAATTGAAGCAGTTTATCAAAGAGACAGCTCTGAAACGCAACAGATAATGGAAGATATTGGCAACGAAGTTGATTTATTTTCTTTAGCAGAAGAGCTGCCAACAACTGAAGATTTGTTAGCGAGCGATGATGATGCGCCAATTATAAAGCTGATTAATGCCATGTTAGGTGAAGCGATTAAAGATGGTGCGTCAGATATACATATAGAAACTTTTGAGCAAGATTTAGTTATTCGCTTTAGAGTTGATGGTGTATTAAAAGAAGTCTTAACACCTAACCGTAAGTTATCTTCTTTATTAGTGTCTCGTATAAAAGTAATGGCTAAATTAGATATTGCTGAAAAACGTATCCCACAAGATGGTCGTATTAGCTTAAAAATAGCCGGACGTGCTGTTGATGTGCGTGTATCAACTATGCCAGCCAGTTATGGCGAGCGTGTTGTTTTACGTTTATTAGATAAAAATAATGCACGCCTTGATTTACAAGACTTAGGCATGAGCGATGAAAATCGTGTTGTTTTTACCGATTTAGTGCGTAAACCACACGGTATCATCTTAGTTACAGGCCCTACGGGTTCAGGTAAAAGTACTACGCTTTATGCCGGACTAGCTGAGATAGATTCAAAAGAAAGTAATATCTTAACTGTTGAAGATCCAATAGAGTACGAAATTGCAGGCATAGGTCAAACACAAGTAAATGCAAAAGTAGATATGACATTTGCGCGTGGCTTACGTGCTATTTTACGTCAAGATCCCGATGTGGTGATGGTAGGTGAAATCCGTGATTTAGAAACTGCACAAATCTCTGTTCAAGCCTCATTAACGGGTCATATGGTTTTATCAACACTACATACAAATACTGCTGCAGGCGCAATTACACGTATGGAAGATATGGGCGTAGAGCCTTTCTTATTATCTTCATCATTGTTAGGTGTTTTATCACAGCGCTTAGTGCGTACTTTATGCCCTGATTGTAAGCAACCTCATGTAGCTGATGAAAAAGAATGTCGTTTATTAGGCGTTGAGTTTAATCAAGGTATTAAAATTCACCGTGCGTTAGGCTGTACTGAATGTAATCATAATGGCTATAGAGGCCGTACTGGTATTCATGAGTTACTAGTTGTTGATGATGCTATCAGAGAGCTTATTCATAATGGTAAAAGTGAACAAGCAGTTGAAAAGTATATTCGCCAAACAACCCCAAGTATTCGCCAAGATGGTTGTAGAAAAGTATTGTTAGGTGAAACAACTTTAGAAGAAGTACTGCGTGTCACTAGAGAGGAAAGCTAGTGCCAGCATTTGAGTACAAGGCTTTAGATGCCAAAGGTAAAACTAAAAAAGGTTTACTTGAAGCTGATACAGCCAAGCAAGTCAGAAATAATTTAAGAGAAAAAGGCCTAACACCTTTAGAAGTAAATGTTGCTGCTGAGCAAGAAAAAAAGCAGGGCAGTAGTTTTTTTAAAACGAAAGTATCAACCGCTGATCTCTCATTAATTACACGTCAATTAGCAACCCTAATTCAGTCGGCATTGCCTGTTGAAGAAGCAATCCTAGCGGTAGCTGAGCAATGTGAAAAGCCGAAATTAAAAGGCATGTTGATGTCGGTGCGTTCTAAAGTGGTAGAAGGTTACACTTTAGCGGATGGTTTGGCTGAATTTCCTCATGTATTTGATTATTTATATCGCGCTATGGTTGCCGCAGGTGAAAAGTCAGGGCATTTAGATAAAGTACTGAATCGATTAGCAGACTACACTGAACAACGTCAGTATATGCGTAGCCAAATTACCCAAGCTATGGTTTATCCTATGGTGCTTGTGGTTTTTGCTATTGGTATTATTTCTATTTTATTAGGTAGTGTAGTACCAAAAATATTAAAAACCTTTGAGAAATCTAAACAAGCTTTACCTTGGACAACAGAGTGGGTATTAGCAGCAAGTAACTATGTGCAAAATTATTGGTTGATCACTTTAGTAGTCTTTTTTAGTTTAGTTTTTGGCATTAAAAAGGCACTTACTAAACCAAAAATACGTTTTTGGTATGATAGTAAGCTTTTAACATTACCAGGATTAGGTAAAGTAAGCCGTAGTTTAAATACGGCAAGATTTGCGCGTACTTTAAGTATTTTATCTTCAAGCTCAGTTCCTTTATTAGAGGGGATGAAAATCTCTGGTGAAGTGTTAGCTAATGAACAGATAAAAAAAGCAGTGGGTGATGCCTCAATTAAAGTGAGTGAAGGTGCAACGCTGAGAGCCTCATTGCAGCAAACAAAATTTTTCCCGCCTATGATGCTTCACATGATAGCAAGTGGTGAAAAATCAGGTGAGCTTGAACAAATGTTAGAACGTTCAGCTGACAACCAAGATAGAGAATTTGAGAGTTTAGTGAGTGTATCGTTAAAGCTTCTTGAACCCGCCATGATTGCAGGAATGGCAGTAATTGTATTGTTTATTGTAATGGCGATATTACAGCCGATAATGGCAATGAACAAAGCGATTGGTATGTAGTCTTAATTATAAGTCTTTTTAGAAATTTCAAAATTTAGAGGTAAACAATGAGAAAGCAGTCTGGTTTTTCACTATTAGAAGTAATGGTAGTTTTAGTGATCATAGGCATGATCATGGCGATAGTTGCACCAAATATTATGGGCCAGCAAGAAGAAGCTGCAGTTGATAAAGCGCATTTAGATATTCAGCAGTTAGAAGATGCAATGGCAATGTATAAATTGCGTAATAAAGTATACCCGTCAACAGAGCAAGGCCTTGAAGCATTAGTGACTGAAACTGATGTAGAGCCTTTACCGAGACGTTTTCCTGAAGGTGGTTTTATCGATAAATTACCAGAAGACCCTTGGGGTAACCCTTACCAGTTGGTAAGTCCAGGTGAAATTGGTAAAATTGATTTATTTTCTATGGGTCCTGACGGTGAGGTAGGAACAGAAGATGATATTGGTAACTGGGATGAAGAAGATTCAGGGCACTAATACAGCTTTTGGAAAAACAGTTGTTTAACAAAGCTAAAGCCAAAAAACATACATTAAAACCATGCACTAAAATGCATGGTTTTAATCGTTTTCGACAAAAAAATACTGGCTTTAGTTTAATTGAAATTATGGTTGTATTAGTGATTATTGCATTTGCCACTAATATGATGATTTATAATCTTGGCGGCGACCAAGAAGACGAGTTAGAAAAGTCAGCGGTTAAAATGAATACCGTGATTAATTTGGCTGCAGATTACGCTGTTTTAAATCAGCTTGAATTAGGTTTTCATTTAGATAAAGGCATTTTAGAGTTTCTCGCATTTGATGGTGAAAAATGGATACCACTAACAGGTAATAAGGTTTTTAAAGCAGTTAAATTTCCTGAATTTTTAGATGTAGAATTACAACTAGATGATTTACCTTGGGCAGAAGAAAATTTATTAGAACAAGTCGATTGGCGTGAACTAATGGACACTGAAGATGAAGAAAGCTTTTTAGAACTTGAAAAACTAAAAATTCCACAAGTGATATTGTTATCTTCAGGTGAAGTGAGCCCTTTTTCACTTTCACTTTCATTAAAAGAACAAGCCGAGCCAACCTTTTTTATTCAAGGTGAATTCATGGCTCCGGTTATATTCAAACGAGAGCCTGAACTATGAATAAGAAAAGTTTAGGTTTTACCTTATTAGAAGTCATGGTTGCATTGAGTATTTGTGCTATGGCGGGTATCGCTGCCATGCAAGTCGCTGGTCAACATATTAATCACCTTTCAATTGTTGAACAACAAGCTTACGCCTCTTGGGTTGCTGAAAATCAATTAGCTGAAATTACCTTAAGTGATAAGTGGCCACCTAAAAATAATAAAAAAGGCAACCAAGAACAAGCCGGACATAAATGGTATTGGCAGCAAAAAGTCGTAAAAACAGAAACAGCAGATTTTTATCAAGTAACAGTAATTGTATTTGAAAATGAAAAATATCAAGAAGCTGTGTACGAACTTAATACCTATGTCACTAAGAGTAATTCCAAGTGAATAGTTTGAAGTCATACTCAAAACAAGTCGGTTTTACCTTACTAGAAGTTATGGTTGCTTTAGGGATTTTAGGTTTTATTGTTGTCGCAAGCCACCAAATTTTAAACACCGCCATTTTAACTAATGAGACTTCAGAACAAACAATTGCGGAGCTTAATAGCTTGCAAACAACATTTAGATTAATGGATCAAGACTTTAGTCAAATATCTAAGCGTATGGGGCGAAATGAGTCGGGTGAACGTATCGAGCAATATTTAATTGCAGGGCGATATTTGATGAATAGTCAATATGATGGTGTCGCATTTGTACGAGATGGTTGGCGAAACCCAGCTAACTTATTACCTCGCAGTGAGCTTCAAGCAATAGGCTACCGAGTTGTTGATGATAAGTTAGAGCGCATATATAAAGTTTATATTGATAGCTTAGATGATACAAAGTCTCGTAGTCATGTTTTGATGGAAAATGTAGAAGAGTTTACTCTGACATACCGCAATGATAAAGATAAATGGCTCGAAGCATGGAAAGCAAAGTCATTGCCAAGAGCTGTGAAGATAGAATTAAAACTAAAAGATATTGAGCCGATCTCTCGGATATTTTTAGTACCTGGGACTGGAGTTGTTGATGAAAAGAAATAACTCAGGTGCAGCACTTATTATAGTATTGTTTGTGGTTGCTCTTGCAGCAACTTTAGCTGTTGAAATGAGTTCTCGTATGATGGTACTTGTTAATAAAAATAGTATTTTACAAGAGCACCAACAAGCAAAATGGTATGGTTATGCCGCAGAGGCATTAGCTAAGCAGGCATTAATTCAAACCAAAAAAGATGATGATAAAGTTGTTCATTTAAAACAAGCTTGGGCGCAAGAAGAAGCCACTTTTCCAGTTGATGGTGGCACGATCAGCGGTAAAATTTCAGATTTGCAAGGTTGTTTAAATTTAAATGCATTTAGGGCTAAACCTGAAAATGGTTCAGCTGATAAAGTACCTGAAGTACATGGTGTTTTTTTAAGGTTATTAGACAAGCTGGATGAAGAGGACACCCTACCAATAGAAAACTCTCAAGATGAACTGGCTGATGCTTTATTAGATTGGATTGATGAAGACGATAATCGTAGGCCAGAGGGCGCTGAAGAAGATGAATATTTATCTCGTGAAATACCTTACTTAACAGCCAATCATTTTTTAGCTTCTATATCAGAGTTACGTACAATCAAAGGTTTTAACCCTTTAATTGTTGAAAGATTATTACCTTATGTATGCATTATTCCTGGATCAGATTTATTTGAAATTAATGTAAATACAATCTTGCCAGAGCAAGCAAGTTTGTTAGCTGCATTATTAGATACAGATACAGGCACTGCGAATCAAATTATATCTGAGAGAGAACCTGAAGGTTGGACTGATATTAATAAATTTATGAGTGATGCTAATGAAAAGTCAGGTAAAAAATTAAAAAAAGATGATAAACAGTTTGTTATAAATAGTGAATATTTCCAACTGGTAGCAAATACAACATTTGCAGATAGTCGATTTAAAATGACATCTACGATGAAAATAAAAGATAATAAAGTCAGTATATTGGCTCGTAAATTTGGAGGTGACGTAGATGAGTGAAACTCTAATAATACGTTTAGGTCATAAGCAAACAGATAAATTACATTGGTTAATTTTCTCTGATGCAGAACAGGAAATCATAGCCAGTGGTGAATTAGCAAATGCCAGTGAATTAGCGAGCTTAACTGATAAGGCTGACAGTCGTCAGTTAGTGGCTTTGTTACCTGCATCTGATGTGCAATTAAAAAAAGTAATATTACCCGCTAAATGGAATCGTAAATTACAACAAGCTTTGCCTTATATTATTGAGGATGAGTTAGCGTGTGATTTAGATGATTTATTCATCGCTATAGATGAGCCTTTCCAAGAGATTCAAAACGAAGAAACAAAGCATGGTATTAAAGTTGCTATCTTAAATAAGGCGTGGTTTGAGGCTTGGCTTGAATGTTTATCTAGTTATGAGCTTTCACCACAAAAAGTGATCCCTGATGCCTTATTATTACCATTTGAAGCTGATAAAGCGTCTGCAATCTCATTAGATGATAATTGGCTTGTTAAAACAAATGAATGGCAAATTGCGCAAGTAGAACCTATATGGCTAAGTGCCTATATAGGCGCAGCTAATATTGAGACTTTAGTTCACTTCAGCCCAAGTGAGCAGTTAAGTGAGATTAGCAATTTAAATTTGGTGTCTAATGAGTCACAATTTGATTTACCTTTAGCTATATTTACAAAGCAATTAACTCATAATCCCTTTAATTTACTGCAAGGGGATTATCAAGTTAAGAAACAAAAAAATGTAGTAAGACCTGCGTGGCGTGCGCCAGCAATTGCTGCATCAATCGCTTTGTTGTTAACCTTAGGTTTAAAGGGATTTCAGGCTTATCAACTAGATCAACAAGCTAACTTAGCTAAGCAAAATGTAATTGACCAATATAAGTCGGCTTTTCCAGGTACAAAAGTGCGCCCGCACTTAATTAAAAAACAGCTAAGCAATCGTTTAAAGCAAGTCGAGGGTGGTAGTGATGCTGGTTTCTTAGAGCTTATGAATGATTTGGTGATCGTATTTAAAGAAGTCGATAATTTTGCTCCAGACTCATTACGTTATGATCAAAAGCGCAATGAAATAAGATTAAGAGCGAAAGGCAAAGACTTTCAAACATTTGGCAAGGTTAAGTCTATCTTAGAAAATCAAGGTTTAGAAGTATCTCAAGGGTCGCTTAATAATGATGGTGATAATGTTGTTGGTGAAATTAAAATTAAACGCCAGTCGTGAGCCAGGAGAATAGAATATGAAAGCAATGTTGGAATATTGGCAATCACTTAAAGAGCAAGAACAAAAACTGTTAATGATCGCTGGCGGTATATTTGTACTTTTTGTATTTGTGATGGGAATTTGGCGTCCTTTAAATAATGCGATAGAGGCATCATCAAAAGAGTTAAAAAAACAACAAGATTTATCTGTTTGGATGCGCTCTAGTATTGCAAAAATTAAACAAGCGAACCCTAAAGCAAGCATGAGTTCAGGAAGTTTAAGTCAGGTTGTTAATAGTACGCGTAATAAATATCAGATCTCTATCAGTAAAATGCAACCAAAAGACAATACACTTAGGTTAACTGTAGAAAGTGTAGAGTTTAATAAGTTAATTGACTGGCTAACATTATTAGTTGAAAAACATCAGATCACGATTGTAAAAATTGATATGAGTAAAGATGATAATACAGGTTACGTTAAAGTTAGTAGCTTAGTTTTAGAGAAGTAATAATGAAAAATATAAAAAAGACAATTGGTTTAACCTTAGTATTATTAATCACATTTTTTATTTTTGTTTTGCATCTGATGCCTGCAAATGTAGCTGTATCGATCGCTAAACCTTACTTACCAAAACAACTTAGTTTAGGAGCTGTATCTGGTTCAATTTGGCAAGGTTCAGTATCACAGGTGCAGTTTAAAGATAGAAATCAAACACTGGTATTAAATAAATTAAGCTGGACACTTAGTGCAACTTCATTGCTCACAGCAAATTTAGTCGCAGATATAAAGTTTGGTAATATTCGTCAAAAAGAAGAATATTCAGGTAAAGGCAATATTAAGTTTGGTTTATTATCAAACGAGCTTACCGTGACTAATGCTAATTTAAGAGCACCTATTACACAACTAATGGCGCAAGCTAACTTACCTTTGCCTATTAATGCTAAAGGTCGTGTGACAGTAAAAGTTAAAGAATATCAATTAGGCCAACCTTATTGTAAAGCGTTAAATGCAGATATATCAACGCAACAATTACAAATTCAAGGGTTATCCGGTTGGTTTGCGATTGATGAGATTGCAGCTAAAGGAAAGTGTAAATCTGGCAATATTACATTTGCGGTTAATAAAGAAAATGACTTAGGTTTACAGCTTGATATTGTATTAGCTGCAAAAAATAAATTAACAGTTGATGGTTTTATAAAACCAAAAGCGAATATGCCAAAAGATGTACATGATGCGGTTAAATTTTTAGGCCGACCTGATCCTCAGGGCCGTTATAAAGTAAGTTTATAATTATATAACCTGAATTAAGGTTAAAAACTTAAAAAATAAGATAAAGGTGATACTTGCAAGAACTTAACTTAACAGAAACAGAATTAAATTTATTAGCCCAGTGGTTAACTGGGGATGAAACTTCAGCTAAGGCGATGAATTTACCCTGTGTTGAAGGTTTTCTATTTGCACTTATTTGTGCACCAGCACCTGTTGAAGATGAAGTTTGGTTAAATGAAGTGTTAGCAGGTGACTTATCAACACTGTCAGATGATAAATTATTTGCACTTATGTCACTTTATAATCATTTGAGCACAGATATATTTGAAACCGGATATCAACTTCCTAAATCACTGATTATTGATGGTAATGTCGCTGTTAATTTTACACATGACAACGCATTGCATAATTGGAGTAAGGGGTTTGCGCGTGGTGTAGGTTATGCCGGCGATTTGCTCAATTGTGAGAATATTGATATCGAACTGAGATCTGCTTTTGCTATGGCGATTAGTTGTTTAAGCTTTTTTGCTAATGAATCAAGCGCACAGCAACAGGCTCAAGAGCAAAATATGCATTTAGAAACTATGAGCCAACAAATGTTTGAATTGATGCCTGACTTCGCTACAGGCTTTGCTGAGATAGTTGAGGCTATGGCTGTAAGTAGTGGTTTATTTAATGACGAGGGTTGGGATGAGTAATCACCAATCTTAGATCAGAACATTACAAAGCGGAGCATATGCTCCGCTTTTTTATGTAACAAGTGAGATAAAGCTTCTCGCGGCTGAAGTCCCGCCTACTAATTTAAACTAATTTCGATAGTTAAGTGACCAGTTAATTAACAGAAATGGTATTAGCTACTGTGATCTATAACAATACGCCATTCATTGTTAATTTTTTTCCAATATAGTGAATAATAACCATTTGGGTTATCGGCTTTTCTTTGTAAAGACCACTTACCTAAAACAAATGCAGAATCTCCATCAACGTTTACTTCTAGTACATCAAATGTTAATTGACCCATGGTTGCTTTATCAGGATACGTCTTAATATAGTTTTTTAACGTATTCTGCCACCCATATTTAATGCCATTCTTACCAACAAACTTTAATTCTTCTGATTGCCAATAACCTTGCATATATTGCTTAATATCACCTTGGTTCCATGCATCTTGCTGCATTGCCATTACTTTTAAAATATCTTCTTTGCCTGTACTGGCATTAGCAAGCTGACTTATAAATATAAGGCTTATTAAAATTAATTTTTTCATAGTTGCATTTTTATTTAATTATGTGGATAAAATATACAGTCAGATTAACTTGATATATAGATAAGTAAACAGTTATTTCAAGATTAAAGTCATACAAGATTAAAAACGTGTACTGACCAACAAAGTAGCTGATTTTATATCGTTATTATCATCACCTAATCTAGTGCCTAACCCAAAGCGAATTGAAGCCAGATCGCCAAACCAGTATTCGGTTTGAAGTTCTACATTGTTATTATCAAAATCATCCATTTCAATACTTGAAGAAAGAGAAATGCTCCATTGTTTATTAATATAATAAGCAGCTTGGGTTTGGATATACTCTTCTTTACCTGAGTATTGTTTTAGCTCTAAATCCCAGCCTTGATTTTGTTCAATGTTAGTCCATCTGACATAGGGGCCTACAGTAAATTCACTATTTGAAGAAGAATGATATGATTCATATTCTTTTTCATAATTGTAAAAAACGCTGATACCAACTTGCAGTGTATCAGTTAACTTTTTACCTAAAGTAACAGCAGTTTCGTAAAATTTTTCATTGCCATAAAAAGTGACGTCTTGTATATATTTGATATAGCCACTGACTATTAAGTCATCTTCAAGGAATTTTTCGCCTTGAATAGCCAAATGATCAACATCATCGATACTAAAACCGGAGACTGAAATAGAATCTATTTGATTCAAATAAGGTATTAACTTATGTGGACCATCTTTTTTGATAAGATCTTCAAAATAAAACCTGTATCGCATACCAAAAAATCTATCATCAAAATCTCTAATATCAGAAAACCCAATATCAAATTGATGGTGAGTGGTGTCTTGTGCCGAGCTGTTAAAGCTCATTAACAATGCGATAGAGGTCAAGCTAAGTAGGCGCATAATACTTCCTTGTTGTGGTTTAGTATTATTTTAGGGACTTGCCTTTGTTAAGTCATTCACTATAAAGTAAAAAAGTGTAGAAAGGCGTATTCAAGAAAAATTGATGAGTAGTTTAAATATGCTTAATAAATAATGAGCAATGAGAGATATTAGCTATTTAGGATGGTAAATATAACTACATGAGTAGGTTATACTCGATTTTTCTAGCCTAAAGATGGGTTAAAATCGAAGTTTTTAATAATAATTACATATAAAAAGCAACTTGATCATCTTTTACTCTTGTTTTCACATGCTTCCTCAGTATAATGTCAATCCACTTTGCAGGGGCGTAGTTCCAATTGGTAGAACAGCGGTCTCCAAAACCGATGGTTGGGAGTTCGAGTCTCTCCGCCCCTGCCATTTATTAAACCAGTCTGAACTTAATAGCCGGTTTTTAATAGCACGTTATTAAGTTTAGATTTAAAGGAATTACCCTGCCAGCGTGCAGGGTTGTTGTGTCTGTTATTAAGGTAAATAATTATGAGCACTAAAGTGGAAACCCCGTCTAGTTCGATGGATCCTATTAAGTGGATTTTAACCTTTGCTCTGCTTGGCGGTGCTGTGGTTGGAAACTACATGTTAGAAGATCTATCAGTATTGATACGTGCGATTGGCGTAGTTGCTGCTGTAGCTGCTGCAATGGGGATTGCATCACAAACTCAGAAAGGACAAGATTTCATTGTTTTTTCAAAAGAAGCTAAATTAGAAGTGCGTAAAGTGGTGTGGCCAACACGCCAAGAAGCAATTCATACAACAATCATCGTAATGATAGCAACAGTTGTAATGGCATTAATCCTTTGGGGTCTTGATGGTATTTTATTTAGAGTTGTTGGCTTTTTAACTGGCTTGGAGATCTGATCCTATGACGGATGAGAATAAAGAATTAAAATTTCGTTGGTATGTAGTTCAAGCTTTTTCAGGCTATGAAAAGCGTGTAAAACTGACTATTGAAGAACATATCAAACAAGAAGGTTTAGAAGACCTTTTTGAAGAAGTACTAGTACCTACGGAAGAAGTTGTTGAGATGCGCGCTGGTCAAAAACGCCGCTCAGAACGTAAGTTTTTCCCTGGATACGTTTTAGTTAAAATGGCTATGACTGATGCTAGCTGGCATTTAGTGAAAGGCACAGAACGTGTTATGGGCTTTATTGGTGGTACAAAAGAACGTCCTGCACCAATCAGCCAAAGAGAAGCTGATAAGATTCTTAACCGTTTAGAAGAAAATGCAGATTCACCTAAGCAAGCTACTATGTTTGAACCTGGTGAAGTTGTACGTGTTATTGATGGTCCATTTGCTGACTTCAACGGTGTTGTTGAAGAAGTAGATTATGACAAATGTCGCGTAAAAGTTTCTGTTCTTATATTTGGTCGTTCAACGCCTGTTGAACTTGAGTTTAGCCAAGTAGAAACAGATAAATAATAAAAGCACGCTTTTATTATTTTAAAAAGCACAGCATTAGCTGTGCTTTTTTGATCTAATAGATTAATACCTGCTACTTTGTAATATATTTCAAATTTAACTTTTCATTTTCGCTTGTGCTCATCAGACTGATGATATTAACCTGCTTTACCAATACCAATACCAATA